>VBCT01000188.1 GCA_005882235.1 Betaproteobacteria bacterium | reverse complement strand
TTTCCAGAGTCCCCTTGCCGTCGGGGCTGGGATCGCCGGCAACAACCTTGCGGATGTCTGCTGTCTGACCGGGCTCCGGTAGGTCGCGTCCCCAGTTGACACCCGTGAAGTGGAATCCCGCCTCGTTTGCGCCGCAGACGAAATCGCTCATTGCCGTTACCGTGCGATCGGCGTAGATGTTCAACGGTACTCCGCTCACCGGTCCGATGTACCCGGGGCGGCACTTCAACTTCTGTTCGATCTCTTCGTCTCTTGCGAACCGGAAGGTGCCGATCACCTTCTGGGTCTTGACCTCGTTCAGGTCGTGGTCGCCGCGAACGAGCAGCATCGCGAACGACCCCGAAGCTCCCTTTTGAGCTTCCTCGCGCACAATGGCGATTGCCTTCACGGTTTTCTCAATCGGTACGCCAAGCAAGTTTGCGACATCTTGGCAACGGGTCTTATCGGGGGTAGCGACCTTTCTCATTTTCTCCGTCGGAGCACTTCGGGCAGCCTTCGGCGCTACGGCCTCGGCGAGCTCCACATTCGCCGCGTACTCGGACTGCGGGCAGTAAGCGATGGCGTCCTCGCCCGATTCGGCGAGGACGTGAAATTCCCGTGACTCAGTACCGCCGATTGCACCGGGGTCGCCGGCAACGGCGCGGAATTTCAAACCCAAGCGGACGAAGATCCGCGTGTATGTGTCGTACATGCTCCGGTATTCGCGCTGCAGGTCGGCGTAATCGGCGTGGAACGAGTAGCCGTCCTTCATGGTGAACTCGCGCCCGCGCATGACGCCGAAGCGCGGCCGGATCTCGTCGCGGAACTTGGTCTGGATCTGGTAGAAATGCAGGGGTAACTGCCGGTAGCTGCGGATTTCGCGCCGCGCGATGTCGGTAATGACTTCCTCGTGCGTCGGGCCGATGCAAAAATCGCGCTCGTGACGGTCTTTGAAGCGCAGCAACTCCGGTCCGTACTTCCGCCAGCGCCCCGACTCCTGCCACAGCTCCGCTGGTTGGACCGCCGGCATGAAGAGCTCGATCGCTCCGGCGCGATTCATTTCCTCTCGAACGATGGCCTCGACCTTGCGAACCACCCGCAACCCCAGCGGCATCCACGTGTAGATTCCGCCAGCGAGTCTGCGGATCAGACCCGCGCGGACCATCAACTTGTGACTGACGAGTTCCGCGTCAGCAGGGGCCTCCTTGAGCGTTGCAAGAAAGTATCGCGAGGTGCGCATAGCGGGGGAGCGAGCCAGGACGCGACATTCTACTTGAACTCGTACGCCTCACAGCCGGGGGCGGCTTCGCCTTCAAATCGCCGGCAATTTGTGAAAGAATGGGCGTGGACAGACTTTTCGCTGGATGGCGTATGCTCGATCGAGACGGTTATCGGCCGAACGTCGGCATCATCCTCTGCAACGGGCGCAACGAGGTTTTCTGGGGCAAGCGCGTCAAAGAACACTCCTGGCAGTTCCCGCAGGGCGGGATCAAGCTTGGGGAAACGCCGGTGCAGGCGATGTACCGTGAACTGCGGGAAGAAGTGGGCCTGTTGCCCAGCCATGTGAAGATCTTGGGGCGGACGCGCAACTGGTTACGCTACGAGGTGCCCGCGCAGTGGCTCAAACGGGATTGGCGCGGCAATTACCGGGGACAGAAACAGATCTGGTTCCTGCTGCGGCTGGTCGGGCGCGAGTGCGATGTGCGCCTGCGTGCTTCGGAGCGCCCCGAATTCGATGCCTGGCGCTGGAACGACTATTGGATACCCCTCGACTCCGTAATCGATTTCAAGCGAGAGGTCTACCAGCACGCGCTCACCGAGCTTGCCCGCTATCTGTTTCGCGGCCAGGGCCGCAAGCCTCTTCCGGCGGAAATCGCATCACGCTGACTGTCTGACGTAAGACCGCCCCGAGCCCAAGGGCATTGACTCGTGCTTGACAGCAGGGTGTCCCCAAGATTATCCTTTGTCCACAGATTAGAGTTAGTCTAATTCAGTCCAACACACGGAGGCACACATGCAGCTCAAAGGCTCCAAGACTCACGGCAATCTCAAAGCGGCATTTTCGGGGGAATCACAAGCAAACCGCCGCTACCTTTACTTTGCGGCGAAAGCCGACGTTGAAGGGCAAAACGACGTCGCGGCGGTGTTCCGCTCTACCGCCGAGGGCGAAACCGGCCACGCCCACGGCCATCTCGAATACCTGGAGCAATGCGGCGATCCGGCGACGGACCTCCCGTTCGGCGGCACGCGCCTGAATCTGAAGGCCGCCATCGCCGGAGAGACCCACGAATACACTGACATGTATCCGGGCATGTCGAAGGCCGCGCGTCAGGAAGGCTTCTCCGAGATCGCCGACTGGTTCGAGACGCTCGCCAAGGCGGAGCGCTCGCACGCCAACCGCTTCCAGAAAGCACTCGACGCACTCGCCGACTAGGCGGTGATCCGGACGCCGAAGGCGCCGGATTGACTTCGCGAGTCGGAGGACGACCCTCCGGCCACTCAAACTCGCGGACGCCGAAAATGACAGTACGCGAGGGAAATCTCGAAGCGCCAACGCGCCATCCGGTCGCGTGGCGCGCACCGGAGTTCTACGAGGAAGCGAAACTCCTCGGCGAAATGGAGCGGGTGTTCGACATCTGTCACGGATGCCGGCGCTGCGTCAACCTGTGCACGGCCTTTCCGACGCTTTTCGATCTCGTGGACGCAAGCGCGACGCTCGAAGTCGACGGCGTGGAGAAATCGCAGTTCTGGAAGGTCGTGGACCAGTGCTATCTCTGCGACATGTGCTACATGACGAAATGCCCGTACGTGCCGCCGCATCCCTGGAACGTCGATTTTCCGCATGTCATGCTGCGCGCCAAGGCGGTGAAGTTCAGGAAGGGCGAGATTCGGCTGCGAGACCGTGTGCTTTCCTCGACCGACGCCATCGGCAGGCTCGCCGCGATACCGGTCGTTGCGCAGGTGGTCAACGCAGTCAACCGCAACTCCGCCGCGCGCGCCCTCATGGACAAGGTGATCGGCGTCCACCCCGAGCGCAAGCTGCCGCCCTACAGTCCGGGAACATTTCGCGGGCAGGCCGCCGCGAGCCGGAGCCATGAGTCGCGTAACGGCGAGCGCACTCCGGGAAAGGTCGCGGTATTTTCGACCTGCTACGTGAACTACAACGAGCCGGGCATCGGCCACGATCTCCTCGCGGTTCTCGATCACAACGAGATTCCCTACCTGGTCGTGGAGAAAGAAGCATGCTGCGGCATGCCCAAGCTCGAGCTCGGCGATCTCGAGGGTGTCGAGCGCCTGAAGGCGGTGAACGTTCCGCGACTCGCTAGGCTCGCGCGCGAAGGCTACGCGATTCTTACCGCCGTGCCCTCATGCACGCTGATGTTCAAGAGCGAGCTGCCGCTGCTGTTTCCCGACGATGCCGAAGTCAAGGCGGTCAGCGAGGCGATGTTCGACCCGTTCGAGTACTTCGTCCTGCGCAAGCGTGACGGGCTGCTCAAGACCGACTTCAAGACCGCGCTCGGAAAGGTGTCCTACCACGTCCCGTGCCATTCGCGCGTGCAGAACGTGGGACAGAAGACCCGCGAAACGCTGCAGCTCGTACCGGGGACGACGCTCAACACGGTGGAGCGCTGCTCCGGCCACGACGGAACCTGGGGCGTCAAATCCGAGTACTACGAGAACTCCATGAAGATCGGACGGCCGGTGTTCCGGCAGATGGCCGGCAACGAGCCCGACTACATCAGCTCCGACTGCCCGATCGCCGCGCGCCATATAGAGCAGGGCATGGGCGAGACCCGGGCAATCAAGGCGCACCCCCTGTCGCTGCTTCGGAAGGCCTACGGAATTTGAACCCGCTTGAATGACGATGGACGCCATGCCTAGAATCGACCGCTCGAGCCTCATGACCCTCGAAACCTACGCGCGCGAGCGCCCGCAGTTCCGGGCGAAGGTCATTGCGCACAAGAAGCACCGCACGGTTCACCTTGGCGAGAACGTCACTCTAGTCTTCGAAGACGAGCTCACCATCCGTTACCAGGTGCAGGAAATGTTGCGCATCGAGCGGATCTTCGAGGAAGAAGGTATCAAGGAGGAGCTCGCTGCCTACAACCCGCTCGTTCCGGACGGCAGCAATCTCAAGGCGACCATGATGATCGAGTACCCGGATCCGGACGAACGCGCGAAACGGCTCGCAGATCTGATCGGCATCGAGGACAAGGTGTGGCTCCGAGCCGCGGGCCACGAGCGGATCCCGGCGATTGCCGACGAGGATCTCGATCGGGAGAACGGGCAGAAAACCTCAGCGGTGCACTTTTTGCGCTTCGAGCTCGACGAGGCCACGGCCCAGGCGCTCAAGAAAGGCGCGGGCTTGGCGATCGGGATCGATCATCCCCGCTACTCCGCTGCGCTGGAGGCGCCTTCGGCGGTGCGCGATTCTCTTGTGCAAGATCTGGCTTAGGCGATCGCGCCTTTATCCTGCTAGAGCAAGACAAGATTATCCCGGTGGATCAATTCCGGCCCGTCGATATATCCGAGTATGGCCTCGATCTCGTTTGACGCCCGGCCGGCGATGCGCCTGGATTCCTGTGCGTTGTAGTTGACCAGCCCACGCGCGATCTCGGTGCCCTCCGGTGAGAGGCAAGCGACCACTGCCCCGCGCTCGAATTCGCCCTCCACGCCCTTGACTCCGATCGGCAGCAGGCTCTTGCCGCCGGAGCGCAAGGCTTGGGCGGCGCCGGCGTCGATACTGAGCCTTCCTCCGACCTGCACGTGGTCAGCGAGCCACTGCTTACGTGCGGCGAGCGGTGTCGTCTGCGCGGTGAGCAGGGTGCCCACGGCTTCTCCGGCGGCGATCCTGACCAGGACATCGGGCTCGTGTCCGGAAGCGATCACCGTTTGCGCTCCCGAGCGGGCCGCGCGCTTGGCCGCGAGCACTTTGGTGAGCATGCCGCCCTTGGCAATGGTGGAGCCGGTTCCGCCAGCTATTTCTTCGAGCCGCGGCTCGCCGGCCTGCGCTTTCCGGATCAGCGTGGCCCCCGGATTGCGTCGGGGATCGTCGGAGAAGAGCCCCTGCTGGTCGGTCAGGATGATGAGGCAGTCGGCCTCGACCAAGTTGGTCACCAGCGCTCCGAGCGTATCGTTGTCGCCGAACCGGATTTCCTCCGTAACGACGGTGTCGTTCTCGTTGATCACGGGAATGATTCCGAGTCCGAGCAGCGTCAGCAAGGTGGAGCGGGCATTTAAGTAGCGCTGCCTGTCGGCGAGATCGGCGTGCGTGAGGAGCACCTGCGCCGTATGCAGCCCGTGCTGCCGGAAGCACGACTCGTATACCTGCACGAGTCCCATCTGCCCGACTGCTGCGGCGGCCTGCAACTCGTGCATGGCGTGCGGGCGCCGCGTCCAACCCAGGCGCTGCATGCCTTCGGCAATTGCACCGCTCGAAACCAGGACGAACTCCTTGCCGCTTTGGCGAAGCTTCGCGACTTGCCCCGCCCAGCGCGCGATGGCCGACGCGTCCAGCCCTGCGCCCCGGTTGGTGACGAGGGTGCTGCCGACCTTGACGACGAAACGGCTTGCCTCTCTCATGCCGCCTTTCCGGTTTCCAGGAATTTCATCGCCGCGAAACTGAGTTCGCGGCAACCCTCGCCGGTGAGCGCCGATATGCAGAAGCTCGGGCCGCGCCAGCGAAGCCTGCGCACAAGGCTTGCTGCTGAGGTCTTGCGCTCCTCCGCGGGGAGCATATCCATTTTGTTCAGCACCAGCCAGCGCGGCTTCCGGTGCAGCGCGGGATCGAATTTCTTCAGCTCCGCGGCAATGGATCGCGCATCGCGAGCCGGATCGGCGTCCGGATCAAAGGGTGCCACATCGACGATGTGCAGGAGCAGCCGCGTACGCGCGAGGTGCCTAAGGAACTGGTGCCCCAAGCCCGCACCTTCGGCTGCTCCTTCGATGAGCCCCGGGATATCGGCGATCACGAAGCTGCGATCGATCCCGGCACGAACCACTCCGAGATGCGGCTGCAAGGTGGTAAACGGATAGTCGGCAACCTTGGGGCGGGCAGCCGAGACGGCGCGAATGAAGGTGGATTTTCCGGCATTGGGAAGTCCCAGCAATCCGACATCGGCAAGCACCTTCAGCTCGAGCTTGAGCGTACGATGCTCGCCGGGCTCGCCGGGAGTCGCTTTTCGGGGCGTGCGGTTGGTACTCGATTTGAAATTGATATTGCCGAGGCCCCCTTTGCCTCCCCGCGCGAGCAATGCGGCCTGCTCGTGCACGGCGAGGTCGGCGACCATTTCTCCGGTCTGCGCGTTCGTGACCACCGTCCCGGCCGGCACGCGCAGTACAACGTCATCTGCGCCCTTCCCGTTGCATTGTGCACCGCGCCCCCGCTCGCCGTCCCGCGCGCGGTGAATGCGCGCGAAGCGATACTCCACGAGGGTATTGACGTTTCGGTCGGCGACCGCATAGACGCTGCCGCCGCTGCCGCCGTCCCCGCCGTCAGGCCCTCCGCGCGGTACGTTCTTTTCGCGCCGGAAGCTCACGATGCCGTCGCCGCCCTTGCCGGCGTGGACCTCGATGCGCGCTTCGTCGACGAATTTCATGGCGCCTGTGGAAACAAAAAAGCCCTACCGCGTGGATAGGGCTTTCGGGAGAGCAGCTTGCTTCTAAGCCGGAACCACGCTGACCGTTTGTTTGTGGTCCGGGCCCCTGAAGCTGAATTGGATCTTACCGTTCACCTTTGCAAAAAGGGTGTGGTCCTTCCCGACGCCGACGTTGTCCCCGGGGTGCACACGGGTACCGCGCTGGCGAACGATGATGCTGCCCGCGGCTACGATCTGCCCGCCGTAGCGCTTGACCCCGAGACGCTTTGATTGCGAGTCGCGGCCATTGCGGGAACTGCCGCCTGCTTTCTTATGTGCCATGGATCGTTTTTCTCCTCGAGGTCCTATGCCTGCGCAATACCAGTGACCTCGATTTCGGTGTAGGCCTGACGATGACCCCTGAGCCTTTTCGAGTTCTTGCGCCGGCGCAGCTTGAAAATCATCACTTTGTCGCCGAGGCCGTGAGCGACGACCTTCGCTTTGACCGAGGCGCCCTTCACCACGGGGGTTCCGACATCAAGCGCCTGACCGTCACCGACAAGCAGCACCTCGTCGAACACGAGCTCGCTGCCCACGACGGCGGCGAGCTTCTCGATCCTCAGCTTCTCCCCGGTGGAAACGCGATACTGTTTGCCGCCCGTTCTGACCACCGCGTACATGCTGATCTCCGAACCCTCTGGAAAAACACGAAATTATACATACCTTTAGCGGGTGTGGTCAAAGAAAATATGCTATCCTCCTGACCCGCCGTTAAGTCGATTCCGCAGTGCGATAATCCCCCTTTGCAGCCCGCACTCCTTCGCGACCTCATCGCCGCAGACATGCTTGCGGTGGATGCCATGATCCGGCGTCGGCTCGAGTCCGACGTAGTGCTCGTGCGCCAGATCGCGGAGTACATCATCGCTGGAGGCGGCAAGCGCCTGCGCCCGGCGCTCGTTTTCCTTGCCGCCGGGGCGACCGGCTATCGCGGCGAGCATCATGTGGAACTCGCAGCCGTCGTGGAATTCATTCATACGGCCACGCTCCTGCATGACGACGTCGTCGACGAATCCGAATTGCGGCGCGGCCGCAAGACGGCCAATGCCGAGTTCGGCAACGCGGCGAGCGTGCTCGTGGGGGACTTTCTGTACTCCCGAGCTTTCCAGATCATGGTGGCCGTGCGCAGCATGCGGATCATGGAAGTGCTGGCGGATGCCACCAATGCCATTGCGGAGGGCGAGGTGCTGCAGCTCCTGAATGCTCACAATTTCTCGATGAGCGAGGCCGCCTATCTGGAGGTCATCCGGCGCAAAACCGCGAAGCTCTTCGAAGCGGCAGCGCAACTGGGCGCGATCCTGGGCGAGGCGAGCCCGGACATCGAGCGCGGCCTCGCGCGCTACGGCATGCACCTTGGGACGGCTTTTCAGCTGATCGACGATGTACTGGATTATTCGGGAGACGCCACGCACACCGGAAAGAACCTGGGTGACGACCTGAAGGAGGGCAAACCGACGCTGCCGCTGATCCACGTGATGCAGCGCGGATCGCCCGCACAGGCGGCGCTGGTGCGCTCGGCGATCGAGCGCGGCGGCCGTGAAGAATTCCGGGAGGTCTTGGACGCGATTCGCCTGACCGGTGCGCTCGACTATGCGAGGAGCAAGGCCAAGGAAGAAGCGCGTGCGGCGAGCGAAGCCATCGCAGGTCTGCCTGGTTCAAGTTACCGCGAATCTTTGCTAGAATTGTCGGCCTTCGCGGTCGAGCGTGATTACTAGAAAGTTCCCGGAGCGCTCCTTCCTGCGCATTGGCTCCTGTCCGATTCGGGGTGTAGCTCAGCCTGGTAGAGTACTGCGTTCGGGACGCAGGAGTCGCTGGTTCGAATCCAGTCACCCCGACCACTCCTGCATCAGTCCACGATAGGTGGCAGTGAGTACCAGTGGCTGAGAAGTGGCCCCATGTATTAAAAGAAAGATCATGTTGAGCCGCTTGCGAGATGTATGGACGATGTTCCGCATCGCCGGTTACAGTGATGCTGTCGGACTGTGGCGACATAGTAAGACGCTCGCATCCTCGGTCCGCAACCACATCGTGCTCGACGTTTTGATCGCCCTGGAAAAATGCGGTCTCCTGGCACGGCTGGGAACGCAACAGGGTGTCACGCCGGCCGCCTTGGCCGGATTCGACGCGGTGCAGCTTAAAGCGGCGCTGGAGTACCTCACAGAGGCAGAGATCCTCGAGCAGCTCGGTCGCGGCCATTTTCGCGTGCGCAAGCTCCGCGAGTTTCCCCGGCTCCGATCTGCGGTCTATGCCGCGATGGCCTATAACCAGCCGATCCGCCAACTTCACCGGCTGATCCGCGGCGATGACCGCTACGGCGTCGGAATTTCCAGGGACGACCAGTACGACGCGATGGCCTCCGAAGACATCACGTCGCGTTTCTATTACGGATTCACCATGCGAACGCTGCGGGGAACGAATTGCGCCTCGGTGCTCGATCTTGGATGCGGGACCGGTGCCTTCCCGGCGTATCTCGCGAGGCACACGAACCTGACAGAGGTGATCGGCGTGGATGTGTCGGACCGCGCCATCGCCGAGGGACGAAGGCGAGGCTATGAATCCGGACCTGTACGCCTGCTCGTCGGCGATGCGATGGCCCTCGAGATCACGGCGGCAAAGCTGAAGACCCCCCCGGAAATCGTGTCAATGATGTTCGTCCTGCATGAGTTCGACGACGAGGGCGTCGGGCGTATCCTCGGGTCCATACACCGCGCTTTCCCAGTGGCTCGAATTCTGCTGACCGAAATGATCCTTCGGGACACCGAGGAGGCGCTCGCCCGGAACAATACCGCACTGCCCGAACTGAGGTACGTGCATCAGCTTTCACAACAGGTCGTCCGGTCCCGTGACGGGTGGGTACACTTGTTCAGCCGGAGCAACTACCGGCTTGATCGGCGGGACGAACACCAACTCTCCAACACACAGTGCCTCGTCTTCAGTCCGTCGATCTCTGCGATGCGGCGAAGGGCCGAATCCACGCCTCGAGGCGGAAGTTGACCGGGAACGCGTCGCCCTTGCCGGCGGGAGTGAAATCGCTCCACGCCGGGCGCACCATGCTGTCGGCGCGGACGCGCGCGTCGTCCGCTCCGATCGTGCGCTTCTCGACCTGCGGCGCGATGCGCGTGACCTTGCCATGGCCGACGGGAACCTTGCCGCCCGGCAGCACGAACGTGACCGGCAGGCCGATCGCCACGCGCGAAGCGAGCAATTCCTCGATCTCGAGCCTGACTTCGACGCGCTTGGGGTTGACGAGCTTGAACAAGGTCGGCGAGGTCACGTTCGAGCCGATGATGTCGCCGGGATTGACGCTGCGCGTCATGATGATGCCGCCGATGGGAGCGACGATCTTCGTGCGGGAGAGAACGATTTTGCCTTGATTCAACGCCGCGTTCGCGGCGGCGAGCTGCTCGCCGGCGGCGCGCACCTCGGCCGGACGACCGCCGGCGACGCCGGCCTTGGCTCGCATTTCGGCTTCGCGCGCGCGGGCCTGGGCAGCGA
>VBCT01000187.1 GCA_005882235.1 Betaproteobacteria bacterium | reverse complement strand
CTCGCGCAGGTCAAGGGCGCCTTTGCGAGGCGCATAGCTCCCGAAAAGCTCTCGATCGTCGTCGTCGGTGCGCAGGACTAGACCCAACACGGTCCGGATCATCGGCGGTCTGTGGCGCAGCCGCCTCATCGAATTCCCCGATGGGGCGGACTTGAGACCGACGCCGGACCGCGTGCGCGAGACCCTGTTCAACTGGCTCGGCCGGGACCTGAGCGGCATGGTGTGCCTCGACCTCTTTGCGGGCAGCGGCGCGCTCGGCTTCGAGGCGCTTTCGCGCGGCGCGGCCTCGGTCATCATGGTCGAGAAGAACCCCGCGGTGCTGCGCGCATTGCGCGACAACGCGCAAAAGCTCGGCGCAACGGGCCTGACGGTCGTCCGCGGCGATGCGCTAGAATTCGTCCGCGGCGCGCGCTCCCGATTCGATGTCGTTTTCGTAGATCCGCCGTACCGTCTGGGAATGCAGGTTGCGGCGCTCGGTCTGTTGCGCAGGCTTCTCGCCGAAGGGGGGCGGGTGTACCTGGAAGGCGACTCCGTCTTCGAAGCGCCTCGGGGCTGGGCTATTTTCAGGCGCGCGCGCGCGGGAAACGTGCATTTTCATCTTCTGGCGAGGGAGGCCGATGATCAAGGCGGTGTATCCGGGAACGTTTGATCCGATCACGCGGGGCCACGAGGACCTGGTGCGGCGCGCCGCAGCGCTCGTCGGCGAAGTCGTGGTAGGCATCGCCGCCAGCCAGACGAAGCGTCCGTTTTTCACCCTGGGGGAGCGCGTGCACCTCGCGCGCGAGGTTCTCAAGCCGTACCGCAACGTGAAGGTCGAGGGCTTTCGGGGACTGCTCATGGATTTCGTGCGCGGACAGAAGGCGCAGGTGGTTCTGCGCGGCTTGAGGGCGGTGTCGGACTTCGAGTACGAATTTCAAATGGCCGGAATGAACCGCAATCTCTATCCCGACGTCGAAACGATATTCTTGACCCCGGAGGAGCAATACCAGTTCATCTCGGCGTCCATCGTGCGCGAGATCGCCGCTCTGGGCGGCGATGTGGGCAAGTTCGTGCAGCCGCTCGTCGCGCGCGCTCTCGCCGCAAAGGTCGGCAAGGGGCGGAAGTAAGCCGCCACCTCACTTCTTCTGACAGGTCGCGCAGAAGAAGCTGGAGCGCTGGCCCATCCGCGACACCCGGATCGCGGCCCCGCAAACCCGGCACGGAAGCGCCGCGCGGTCGTAGACGTAGTAGTGCTGTTGAAAATACCCCGATGAGCCGTCGGAGTGCACGAAGTCGCGCAGGCTCGATCCGCCGGCGGCTATCGCAGCCAGAAGAATGTCCCTCACGGCGGCAACCAGTCGCTCGCAGCGTGCGCGGGAGAGGCGTCCGGAGCGCGCGCGCGGATGGATGCCCGCCCTGAACAGGCTTTCGTTCGCGTAAATGTTTCCGATCCCCACCATGACGCTCGCGTTCATCAACAGCTGCTTGATGCCGACGTCGCGGCCGCGCGTGGCCCTATAGAGGAACTCGGGCGAGAAATGCTCGCCGAGCGGCTCGACGCCGAGCCGCGCGAGCAAGGGATGGCGGAACGCGTCGCCGTCTTTCCACAGCACCACGCCGAAGCGTCGCGGATCGCGCATGCGCAATGCGACGCCGCCGAAAACGAGGTCCACATGATCGTGCTCGTGGGGGAGGGTTCCCGGTTCGATCACGCGCAGGCTTCCCGACATTCCCAGGTGCACGATCAGCGAGCCGGTGTCGCATTCGAACAGCAGGTACTTTCCACGTCGCACCAGACGCTTCACCCGCTGGCCGACGAGGGTGCGGGCGAGTTTGCGAGGGACGCGTTGACGCAAGTTGGGATTGCGCACGGCGACGCCCGTAATCGTCTTGCCGAGCACGAAAGGCTCGATGCCGCGGCGGGTGATCTCGACTTCGGGCAACTCTGGCACGGGAAACTCAATGTCCTTGTCTGGCTTCTGAAATATACCTAAACTAGCCCTTCAAGACAGCAAGTGCCTCCATGCTTGGTCCACACAGCCAGTTGCCCATCCGCGCCGCCGCTTTGCGGCTGTCCGCCGCGATGGCGTTCGTCGTGTTTGCGGGGTGCGCCGCGACTCCGCCGCAGCAGGCCACGGCGGGAGAGGAAGCGCAGGACGAGTCCGACGCGGACGCGCCCGTCGGCGAAGCGCAGGCGCTCGCGCCCGAAGCCGTGGACCGCTCGGCCCTTCCCAATCAGGAGCTGACCGAGAACCTGCTTTACGAATTCCTGCTCGCCGAGATCGCGGTCCAGCGCGGCAACGCCGCGCTCTCCGCGCAGGCGTACGTCGATCTTGCGAAGCGCACGCGCGATCCGCGGATCGCGCGACGCGCTACCGAAGTCGCGCTGTACGCGCGGATGAACAACGCCGCGATCGAGTCCGCAACGGTCTGGCACGAAACCGAGCCCGGCTCGGCGCGCCCTCTTCAGGCGCTCGCCGGATTGCTGGTCGCCGCGGGCCGCTACGACGAGGCGCTGCCGAATCTCAGGAAGCTGCTGGCCGGCTCCGCCAACGACCTCGCAAACGGCTTCACGCAGCTGACCCGCACGCTTGCCAATGCCCAGGACAAGCGAGCCGCTCTGAAGCTCGTGCACAGTCTCGCCGCGGACTATCCCAAGCTCGCCGAGTCGCATCTTGCCGTCGCGCGGGCGGCAGTCAATGCGGGCGACGAACGCGTCGCGCTCGAGGAAGCCCGCAAGGCCGGACAGCTGCGGCCGGACTGGGATACGCCAGTCCTGCTCGAAGCGCAACTGCTGCAGAAGGCCTCGGTCGATGAGGCCGCGACGCTCCTCGCCGGCTATTTGAAAAAATATCCTGCCGCGCGCGAGACGCGGCTCGCCTACGCGCGCCTGCTGGTGGCGCAAAAACGCTTCGGCGAGGCGCGCGCCGAGTTCCAGAGGCTCATGGCCGGCGTTCCCGACAGCACCGACATGGCCTTTGCCGTGGCGCTGCTTTCCCTGCAGCTCAAGGACTACGACGCTGCCGAGAAGTATCTCAGGAGCCTGATCGAGGGCCCCTACCGCGACAAGGACGGGGTCCGCTTGTATCTCGGCCAGGTCGCCGAAGAGCGGAAGGATCTTCCGGAGGCGTTGCGCTGGTACGGTGAAGTGGGCGAGGGCGAGCAATACGTGCAGGCGCAGATCCGCTACGCCCAGGTGCTCGCCAGACAGGGCAAGCTCGACGAGGCGCGGGGGCGGCTGCAGCAGGCGGCTGCGAAGAACGGCCAGCAGCGGGTGCAGCTGATCCTCGCCGAAGCGCAGCTCCTGCGCGACGCGAACCAGCCGAAGACCGCCTTCGACCTGGTCGGGCAGGCGCTCGATCGGGTTCCGAACAATCCCGAGCTGCTCTACGACTACGCCATGCTCGCGGAGAAAATCGAGCGGGTGGATATTCTCGAGGCGTCCCTTCGCAAGCTGATCGAGATACGGCCCGAGCACGCGCACGCATACAATGCCCTCGGCTATTCGCTCGCCGACCGCAATCAGCGACTGCCCGAGGCGCGCGAGCTGATCGAAAGGGCGCTGCAGCTCGCCCCCGAGGATTCGTTCATCATCGACAGCATGGGATGGGTGCTGTACCGGATGGGCAACCTGAAGGATTCGCTCGGCTACCTGCGTCGTGCGTTCGCCGGGCGGCCCGATCCGGAAATCGCCGCTCACCTCGGCGAAGTGCTGTGGGCGGTGGGCGAGCGCGCCGAGGCGGAGCGCGTCTGGGGCGATGCCACCCGGGAAAGCCCGGACAACGAAACTCTCGCCAATACGATCAAGCGCTTCAAGCGCTGAGTCCTTGGTGTTTCGCCTTGCGCTAGCCATCGCTGCGGCGGCTGCTCTCGGCGCCTGTGCGTCCCTGCCCGAGGCCGGGCGTCCTCTCCCGGGCGGCTTCGAGCTGTCCGGCCGCGTCGCGGTCCGCCACGGAAAAGACGCCGCATCGGGCAGGATCTTCTGGCGGCACTCGGACGACTCCGACGAACTGCTCATCACCTCGCCCATCGGCCAGGGAATCGCGCGGATCAGCCGCGAGCGCGATCAGTTCCGGCTGGTGACGGGCGACAACAAGGAGTACCGCGCCCGCGACGCGGAAAGCCTGACCGAGCAGGCGCTGGGCTGGCGGCTTCCGCTAGTCGGGCTCTCGGACTGGGTGCAGGCGCGGGCGAGCCCCGAACGGCCCGCGGAAGTAGTCGGTCGCGCGGGCGACGGGCTGGAAATCCGCCAGGACGGGTGGCGCGTCGCGTACGATGAATTCCGCGAGGGGAGGCCGTTCCGGCTGCGACTGTCGCGCGAAGGCATCGAGATTCGCCTGATCGTGGATCAATGGGCAAATTAAGCCCTTGGGAGCGCCGCTATCCGGCGCCCGCGAAGCTGAACCTGTTCCTGCACGTCCTCGGCCGGCGGCCCGACGGGTATCACCTGCTTCAGACGGCGTTCCGGCTGATCGATCGCTGCGATTGGCTGCACTTTACGCCGCGCGAGGACGGGGAAATCAGACTCGCGCGAGCGATTCCTGGAATCGCCGACGACGAGAATCTCGCCGTGCGGGCCGCGCGCCTGCTCCAATCCGAGGGCGGGGCGCAAGCAGGTGTCGAGATCGAGATCGAAAAGATCATCCCGATCGGCGGAGGGCTGGGCGGAGGAAGCTCCAACTGCGCGACCACGCTCGCCGTGCTGAACCGCCTGTGGGGCCTGGGTTTGTCGAAGGAGAAGCTGGCGGAAATGGCGCTCGCGCTCGGGGCGGACGTGCCGTTCTTCCTTTTCGGCCGGAACGCTTTCGGCGAAGGGGTGGGCGAGCGCCTCACTCCGCTCGAATTGCCGCCTGCGTGGTACCTGGTGCTTGTCCCGCCGGTTGCCGTGCCGACTCAGGCGATTTTTTCGTCACCTGAATTGACACGAAATTCCAAACCCATCAGAATGTCTGGCTTTTCGGCTGGCTTCGGTAGAAATGATCTGGAGCCGGTCGTGTGTCGGCGCCACGCGGAGGTGGCGGCGCATCTCGAATGGCTGAGGCAATTCGGGGATGCACGCATGAGCGGTTCGGGCGCCTGTGTATTCGCCGAATTTTCGGCCGAACGCGAAGCGCGGTCGGCCTTATCCAGGATGCCCGCGGACATGCGCGGCTTCGTCGTGCGGGGGCTGGATCGCCAGCCGCTCGCGGCGCTCTTGGAGAACGATTAGCGCTTGGGGAGTCGCCAAGCTGGTCTAAGGCAGCGGATTTTGATTCCGCCATTCGAGGGTTCGAATCCTTCCTCCCCAGCCAGAAAAAGCGGTAATGAGGAGCCAGGTAGGATGTTGAGCCGCTGACGCGGCTAATTTTTTGGGCGGGAGCCCGGCCGGAATTACTGGCGATTTGAGCGAAGCGCATGGCCTACGAAAGCCTGATGGTTTTCACCGGGAACGCCAACCCGCTGCTCGCGCACGCGGTGGTGCGAAGGCTCAACATCCCGCTCGGCCACGCTACCGTAGGCAAGTTCTCCGACGGCGAGATCATGGTCGAGCTGCTGGAGAACGTGCGCGGCAAGGACTGTTTCGTGCTCCAGTCGACCTGCGCGCCGGCGAACGACAGTCTGATGGAAGTGCTGCTGATCGTCGATGCCTTGAAGCGCGCCTCGGCGGCGCGCGTGACGGCGGCGATCCCATACTTCGGGTATGCGCGGCAGGACCGGCGCCCGCGCTCGGCGCGCGTCGCGATCAGCGCGAAGGTGGCGGCGAACATGCTGCAGTCGGCAGGGGTCGACCGCGTGCTGACGATGGATCTGCACGCCGACCAGATACAGGGATTTTTCGACGTGCCGGTGGACAATATCTACGCCACACCCGTGCTGCTGGGGGACGTATGGAAGCACCAGTACGAGAACCTGCTGGTGGTATCGCCGGATGTCGGCGGCGTGGTGCGTGCGCGCGCGATGGCGAAGCGCCTGGAGTCGGACCTCGCGATCATCGACAAGCGCCGGCCTCAGCCGAACGTGTCGGAAGTGATGAACGTGATCGGCGACGTGAAAGGCCGCAACTGCGTCATCATGGACGACATGGTGGATACGGCCAACACGCTGTGCAAGGGCGCGCAGGCGTTGAAGGAAGAAGGTGCGGCCCGCGTGGTTGCCTACTGCACGCACCCGGTGCTCTCGGGCGGGGCGGTGGAGCGCATCGCCGAGTCGCCGCTGGACGAGCTGGTCGTGACGGACTCGATCCCGCTGTCGAAGGCCGGTCAGGGGTGCAAGAAGATCCGCGTGCTGTCGGTCGCGGGGCTGCTCGCGGAAACGATTCTGCGGATCAGCAACGAGGATTCGGTGAGCTCGCTGTTCATCGAATAGATTTTTCAACGGCGACGCCTGGTCGCGGGCGCCGCCTCAATCGAGGAGAGGCAACATGGCATTCGAAGTCGTCGCGCAATCGCGCAAAGGGCAAGGGAGGGGCGCGAGCCGCCGCCTGCGCCACAGCGGGAAGGTGCCCGGGATTCTCTACGGGGGCAAGAAACCCGCGGTCAACATCGAGCTCGATCACAACCCGCTGTACCACCACCTGCGCAACGAGAAGTTTCACGCGTCGGTCCTGACGCTCGCGCTGGACGGCGCCAAGGAGCAGGTGCTCCTGCGGGCGGTCAACATGCATCCGTTCAAGATGGAAGTGCAGCACGTCGACTTCCAGAGAGTCTCGGCGGACGAGAAGATCCACATCAAGGTGCCGCTGCACTTCGTCAACGCGGAGAAATCGCCCGCGATCAAGGAGCAGGGCGGCCTCATCACCCACGTCCTGAGCGAGATCGACGTGCGCTGCCTGCCTGCGGATCTGCCCGAATTTATCGAGGTGGACCTGTCTGCGCTCGCGATCGGACACTCGATCCACGTGCGCGCGCTCCCGTTGCCCAAGGGCGTGGAGCTTTCCCTGGCGGGCAACGAGAATCCGACCGTCGCTTCGGCGCAGATCCCGAAGGCGGCGATCGCCGAGGAAGAGGAGGCCGCCGCCGCTGCCGCGGCTGCCGGTGCCGGTGCCGGAGTCGAGGGAGCCCTCGCGCCCGCTGCGGAAGCCGTACCCGCCGCGGCCGACGTGCCGACCGTCAAGCAGAAGGCGCCGGAAGCCGCTGCGCCCGCCACCGAGGAGAAGGGTGGCAAAGGCGGCAAAGGCGAGAAGGCCGACAAGGGCGACAGGGGCGACAAGAAGTAGCCCTTTCTATTGCCTTGGCAAAGGGCGCGGCGGCCCCCGCGCCCTTTTTCATCCATGCATTCCCTAAAACTGATCGCCGGCCTCGGGAACCCCGGGAGGAAGCACGAGAGGGACCGGCACAACGCCGGCTTCTGGTTCGCTTCGCGGCTCGCTGCCGCGCAGCGAATCGAGCTGAAAGCGGTCGCGAAATATCACGGCCTTCTCGGCAAGCTCGCGCTGGCCTCGGGCGATCTGTGGCTGCTCTTGCCGCAGACCTATATGAACGTCTCGGGCAAATCGGTCGGCGCGCTCGCGCGCTTCTACAAGATCCCGCCGCAGGAAATCCTGGTGGTGCACGATGAGCTCGACTTCCCGCCGGGGACGGCGAGGCTCAAGCTGGGCGGCGGGGTCGCCGGCCACAACGGCCTGAAGGACGTCGCGGCGCAGCTCGGCACGCACGGGTTCTGGCGCCTGCGGATCGGCATCGGCCACCCGGGGAACAAGGACCTCGTCGCCGACTACGTGCTCACGCCGCCGCCCGCGGGCGAGCGCGAGCTCATCGAAGCGGCGCTCGATCGCTGCATAGAGGCCTCCGGGCATTTGCTCGACGGCGACATGGAAGCGGCGATGCTCAAACTGCACACGAAATCCTGATGGCCTTGAAATGCGGAATCGTCGGGCTGCCCAACGTAGGTAAATCGACTCTATTCAACGCCCTCACCAAGGCGGGGATCGCGGCGGAGAACTATCCGTTCTGCACCATCGACCCCAACATCGGCATCGTCGAGGTGCCCGACCCGCGGCTCGCACAAATTGCGGCGATCGCCCGGCCGCAGAAAGTCGTCGCGGCGGCAGTCGAGTTCGTCGACATTGCCGGACTGGTGGCCGGCGCGTCGAAAGGCGAAGGCCTGGGGAATCAGTTCCTTGCCAATATCCGCGAGTGCGACGCGATCGCGCACGTGGTGCGATGCTTCGAGGATCCGAACGTCGTGCATGTCGCCGGCAAGGTCGATCCGGTTTCCGACATCGAGACGATCCACACCGAGCTCGCTCTCGCCGATCTCGCGACGGTGGAAAAAACCTATGCGCGCTACGCGAAAGTCGCCAAGACGGGCGGCGACAAGGACGCGCAGCGCATCGTCGCCGTGCTCGACAAGGTGCGTCCGGCGCTCGACGAGGCGCGCCCGGCGCGCAGCGTATCGCTCTCGAAGGAAGAGCAGGCGGTGCTGAAACCCTTGTTCCTGATGACCTCGAAGCCCGAGATGTTCATCGCCAATCTCGCCGAACATGGTTTTGAAAACAACCCGCTGCTCGCGCGAGTCGTGGAGTATGCCAAGCGCCACGATTCACCCGTGGTGCCGATCTGCGCGGCTCTGGAAGCGCAGATCGCCGATCTTTCAGACGAAGACAAGCAGGTTTTTCTAGACGACATGGGAATGCACGAGCCGGGTTTGAACCGCCTGATCCGCACCGGCTACGCGCTGCTCGGGCTGCAGACCTTCTTCACCGCAGGACCGAAGGAAGTGCACGCCTGGACCGTGCAAGTCGGCGCCACGGCGCCGCAGGCCGCGGGCGTGATCCACACCGACTTCGAGCGCGGCTTCATCCGCGCCGAAGTGATCGCCTACGCGGACTACGTCGCCTGCAAAGGCGAGCAGGGCGCGAAAGAAGCCGGAAAGATGAGGCTGGAAGGAAAGGAATACGTCGTGCGCGACGGCGATGTGATCTACTTCCGGTTCAATGTCTGACGGGAACGTCGACTATCGACGTGCAAACGCTGTATGTGCTAGTGTGACCAAAGAAGCTGATTCAAATCAGCCCGGCGGTAAGTGTCACCTTCGGCCGTCACCAGGTCATGCATCCTACTTCAAGAGGAACACCCGGACTATCCGTCTTTGCATCCGGGTTTTTCACAAATCAGACTTTTATCAAGGGGGAGTTATGAAGAAATTAATCAGCTTCGTTGTCGGCTTATTGGTTCCCGCCTTCATTATGGCAGGGGGGATGGCGAATTCTGCGGAGGCACAGGAAAAGGTAGCCAAGGCTTCGGTCAAACCGAAGGTACTGCTGGAAAATGCCAAGGTGCGGGTGTACGAGGTCACCTACGAACCGGGTGATGAAAATACCGGTATCGTCTCAACCGCGACCCGTATCATTCGCCCATTGAAGGGAGGCACACTCCAGCTTACCTATGCCGACGGCAAAAAGGAAACCGTAGTCCGAAAGGCTGGCAAGCCCTACATGCTGGAACCGGGTCCAGCGTACGTTACCAAGAACATCGGCAAGACCGTGATCCGGCTGTACGTCGTCCAGTTGAAGTGATACACGCGATTTAGCACGCGTATCCAATACTAGCGAACAGCCCTAACCCCTTCTTCGGAGGGGTTTCTTTTTGAAGCGTGCGCAGATCGTTCAGCCTAGCACTCTCGCCAGAAGGCA
>VBCT01000272.1 GCA_005882235.1 Betaproteobacteria bacterium | reverse complement strand
AACGAACGCGCGAGCATCGCGAAGTCCGGGCTGTAGAGCTCGCCGGTCTTGTCTTTCCTGAAGCTCGTCGCCAGCTCCTTGCCGAACATTCCGAGCTGCATGTCGCGTATCGAACAGTAGCCGTGATTGTTCCACACCACCCACACGGCGGGAATGTCGTACTCCACCGCGGTAGCGAGGATGTGCGGCGTCATCAGGAACGAGCCGTCGCCGACGACCGCCACCGCCGGGCTCTCGGGCTGGGCGAGCTTTGCGCCGAGAATGCCGCAGGTGGCGAATCCCATGGACGCGAAGCCCCACGATTGCAGCAGATGCCGCGGCCGCCGCGCCTTCCACAGCTGCACCACCCAGTTGTGATGCACGCCTACGTCGGTCGCGAAGATCGCGTTTTCAGGTATCACGCGCGACAAGCCTTTCATCAGGCGCTCCGGACGAAGCGGAGACTGGTCGTTCTCGGCAAACGGCGCCTGGTATCTGTCCCAGGCCGCCCGGCAGTCGCGCAACTGCGCCGCCCAGTCCCCGAAGTCCTTGGCAGCCGACTTCAGCTTTTCCTGCGCGCGCCGGGTCATCACCTCGAGGCTCGCCCGGACGTCGGCCACGATGCCGAGGTGGACCGGGTAATTGCGTCCGATTTCCGCCGGATCGTTGTCGATCTGGATCAGCTTGGTGGGCGGTATGGTCAGCGTGTAGCCGCTGATCCACGCGCTGGTGGTGCGGTCGTCGAAGCTGCAGCCGAGCGCGAGCACCACATCGGCGTTGCGCGCGGCTTCGTTGGCCGCATACGGCCCGTTTCGGCCGATTGCGCCGAACGCGAGCTCATGGGTTTCGTCGATGGTGCCTTTGCCGTTGGGGCTGGTAACCACGGGTATACGCACAAGCTTGAGAAACGCGAGCAGCACGTCCGTGATTTCGCCGATCAAGCCGCCCTGCCCGACCAGCACCACCGGGCGGCGCGCAGCGAGCAGCAGCTCGAGAGCCCGGTCGAGCGCCGGCAATTCGCCGGGGAAGCGCTGGTTCACACGTGGATCGGGATCGGGGATCTCGGCTTCGGCCGTTTCCTGGAAAACGTTGAGCGGCACGTCGATGTTCACCGGTCCCGGGCGGCCGTTGCGCAAGAGGCCGAATGCCTGCTTGATGGCGAGCGGCAGCATTTCCACGCGCGTCGGCTGAAAGCTCTTCTTCACCAGCGGGCGGATGACCGAGGGGAAATCGCCCTGGAAATAGCGGCCGGTTTCCTGGAACGGCATGCGGTTGAACTGGGTGGTGGGCACGTTGCCGGTGATCGCGAGAAACGCGGACGAATCCATCATGGCCCCCGCGAGCGCGACCGGAAGATTGCACGATCCCGGACCGCACGAGGTGAAGGTCGCCACCGGCTCATGGCGGACCTTGTAGTAGGCATCGGCCATGTAGCCCGCCGCCTGCTCGTGGTGCACCGAGATCGTCTTGATGCGGGAGGCGGCGTCGGCCGCGGCGTCGAGAAAGCCGATGTTGCCGTGCCCGCACACGCCGAACAGGTAAGGGACTTTTTCCTTGATCAGGTATTCGACCAGGATCTCGGCGCCCTTCCAGGCTTTGCGCTTCGGCGCAACGCGCGGCGGCGCCTCGCTCTCCGTCGAGATCTGCTTGAGAACCGGGCTGGACACATCCATGACTGCTCTCCTTCGTAGCTCAGCGAGCGATTCTACCGCTACAGGTTTGCGACTATCCAGTCGGCGATGCAATCGATTCCGACTTGCCGGTTGTCGGCTTGCGCATGATACGTGCTCCCGTCCTCGGCGGTGACAATCTTCAGGCTCTTGCGACTGGCGCCGATCGCATCGAAGAGCTTGTGGGCGGAGGCGACGGGCACCACCTTGTCGTCCTCGGCGTGCACGACGAGAAACGGGCAGGCGATCTTGTGCGCGACTCCCGCGAGCGAGAAGCGCTCGGCCCGCTCGATCGCAGCGTCGATGTCGTCGGCCCCCATGATCCAGCGGAAGTGAAAGCTCGATTGCGGGGTCGTCTCCGGGTCGGTCTCGTGCCTGCGCTTGACCTCGCGCTGCCAAGCCGCAAGGTCCCAGTGCAGGGCACTCATGGCCACGCCCGCGCAATAGCGCTTCTCGAATGCGGCGATGCGGGCAGCGTAGTAGCCGCCGAAGCTGTAGCCCATGATCACCACTTTCTGCGGATCGACCTCGCGCCGTCCGGCGAGGTATTCGTAGGCCGCCGTGCCGGGAACTTCGTAGTCGTGGCGTGCATGGAGCCCGCGAAGACGCAGCGACTCGCCTTGTCCGGGCCCGTCGATGGCGAGCGTATGAAACCCGCGTCGGGCGAACTCGAGCCCCGCGAAGAGGACGCTCATCTCCTTGCAGTTGTCCATGCCGTCGAATACGACCACCGTCGGCGCGGGTGCGGACGCGCCCGGGGCTTTCATGAAGAGCGCGGGCAGCGTGGTATTTTCGTACGGCACCTCGACGCGCTCGATGTTCGGGTAGCGCCGCTCGAGCCCGGCGTGCTGGCATTGAAGGGCCTTGCGGCCGATCTCGCGTTTCTCCTCGCCAGGGACGACGAAGCGCTCCCCGGTGAAGTAATACATGCCGGCGCGCAGGTAGCAGTTGCCCGCCGTGAGCTGGCGGCCCTCGGCGGCGGCCGTGTCGGCCGTGCGCTCGAGCCGTCCCGCCATCGCGCACCACTCTTCCCGCCAGGCGTCGGCCTCGCCCTGGCGAGCTTTCAGCTTTTCGCAGACTTCGTCGATCTCTCCGAGCGCGACCGCGCCGTAAGGCGCCATCCCCTTCGTGACGAGAGCCGCGTTCGACCAGGTGAGATTGCCGGGGAACTGCTCTATCCAGGCGCCGCCGGACGACATGATCCTGGCCTTGCTAATCAACCCGGATACCCGTCGCCTTGATCACTTTCGACCACGTGGCCAGTTCCTTCCTGATGAAGTCCGCAAACTCCGCGGCCGTGCTCCCCACCGCATGCGCGCCCACGCCTGCAAGGCGTTCGTTGAACTCGGGCGCCTTTACAGACTGGACGATGGCACGGTTGAGCCGGTCGATGACCGGGCCGGGTGTGCCCGAAGGCACGACGATGCCCTGCCATTCGACCGCTTCGTAGCCCGGTACGCCGGCCTCGGCAACGGTCGGTATTCCGGGGAGCGCCGGATCGGGCTTTGAGCTCGTCACCGCGAGG
>VBCT01000186.1 GCA_005882235.1 Betaproteobacteria bacterium | reverse complement strand
GCGTGCGCCTCGCCAACCTCTCCAAGTGGCTGAAGGGCCACACGCGCCTGGTTCGGGCGATGCCCAATACGCCGGCGATGATCGGCGAAGGGGTCGCGGGCCTCTTCCCGTTCTCCAAGGCGGTCACCCGCGAGGACCGCGAGCAGACGGAGACCATCCTCGGTGCGGTCGGCGCCACCGTCTGGATCACCGACGAATCGCAGATGGACGCGGTGACCGCGATCTCCGGAAGCGGCCCCGCGTACGTTTTCTACTTCATCGAGGCGGTCGAGGACGCAGCGCGGGAGCTGGGACTCCCGGTGCAGATCGCGCACCAGCTCGTGTTGAACACCTTCACCGGCGCGGCTAGGCTCGCTTCGAGCAGTCCCGATCCGGTGGCCGTACTGCGCGAACGGGTGACCTCCAAGGGCGGCACGACCGAGCGGGCGCTCGCAAGCATGGCCAAGGACGAGGTGAAGGAAGCGATCATCCGCGCGATCCATGCCGCCAACGAGCGCGGCAAGGAGCTGGGCGAGGAACTGGGCAAGGAATGAAACCGGGAACGCTATGTTCAGTCAGATCGCCCACCTGCTGATCCAGACCGCGTTCGGTGTCCTCGTCTATACGCTGCTTTTGCGCTTTTACATGCAGGCCTTGCGGGCGCCGTTTCGCAACCCGGTGGGCCAGCTCGTCACCGCCCTCACCAACTGGATCGTGCTCCCGGCACGGCGCGTCATCCCCGGTCTCATGGGATTCGATCTCGCGACCTTCCTCCTCGCTTGGCTCGCGCAGGCGTTCATGTTGACCCTGCTCCTATGGGTGCGCGGCGCGAACTTGGCGAGCGCCCCCGGGACCGCCACGGGCCTACTCTTCGGATTGGCGGCGATCGGCCTGCTGCAAGCCTCCCTCTACCTACTGATCGGCGTGGTGCTCATTCAGGTCCTGTTCAGCTGGTTCAATCCTCACGTGCCGATCGCACCGGTCCTGGACGCGCTCACCCGCCCCTTCTATGCGATCTTCCGGCGCTTCGTCCCCCCGATCGGCAATGTGGATCTGTCGCCGCTCTTCGTGCTGGTCCTGGCGCAAATCGCGCTGATCCTGCTCGATAACCTCGCGCCGCTGATCGCGCGGCTGGTGCAAGCGCCGGTTTGATTCCCACTAAGCCTCGTAGACGAGTTGCCCGCCGACCAGGGTATAGCGCACGCGGCCTGGCAGCTCGTAGCCGATGAAGGGCGTGTTCTTTCCCTGGCTCTTGAGGAAATCCGCGGTGATCTTGACGCGCGCGTTCGGGTCGAACACGCATATATCCGCGTCCCTGCCGGCGGCAAGATCTCCCGCCGGCACGCCCAAGATCGCCCCCGGTTTGCAGGTCACCGTTGCGAGCGCCTCGGGCAGGGCGACGCGCATCTCCTCGGCCCACTTCAGCGTGAGCGGCAGCAGGAGTTCCAGGCCCGTCACCCCCGGTTCCGATTCGGCGAAAGGCAGCTGCTTCGCGTCCTCGTCCACCGGCGCGTGATCCGAGCACAGCGCATCGATCGTCCCGTCGGCGAGGCCCGCCCGGAGCGCATCGCGGTCGCGCAAGGACCGGAACGGCGGGATCACGTTGCAGTGGGAATCGAAGTAGCCGAGGTCGATCTCCGAGAGGTGCGCGTGATGGGCGCTCACGTCGCCACTGACGAGCAGTCCCTCTTTCTTCGCCGCGCGCAGCATCGCGACGCTCTCGGCCGTGGAAAGGCGGCATAAATGGACGCGGGTACGCGTGGCGCGCACGAGCTGCAGGATGGTCGCGAGCGCGATCGTCTCCGCGAACGCCGGAATCCCCTGCAGGCCGAGCCGGGTGGCGACTTCCCCGTCGTGCGCCACACCGCCGCGCGCGAGAAACCCGTCCTGCGGCCGCAGCCACACCGCGATGCCGAAAGTGGCGGCGTACTGCAGCGCATGCCACAGCATCTGCGTGTCGGCAAGCGGCGTGTCGGCGTGGGAGAACGCAACGCACCCCGCGTCTCGCAGCACCGCCATCTCGGTGAGCCGCTCGCCGCCGAGCTTCCAGGTGAGCGCACCGAGCGGATAGACGTGTGCGAGGTTTAGACTTTTCGCTCGGTGCTTGAGCATTTCCACCAAGCCCGGCTCATCGAGCGGCGGATCGGTGTCGGGAGGACAGGCGAGGCTCGTGACCCCGCCCGCGACAGCGGCCTGCATTTCCGATGCGAGCGTCGCCTTGTATTCGAAGCCCGGTTCGCGCAGCCGCGCCGAGATGTCGATCAGGCCCGGGCAGACCACAAGCTCATCTGCGGCTATCGTGCGCTCGGCGCGAAATCCCGCCGGGGCCTTGCCGAGTGCCGCGATTTTTCCGTCCGCGATGAAGACGTCCTGCTTCGCGTCGACCCTGTTTTTCGGATCGATCAGGCGACCATTCTTGATTTGGACCTTGCTCACTTGTAGGGGCTTCCGTCCTTGTGCGTGAAGACCCATTTCCCGTCTACCACGCGCGCCGCCATGTCCACGTCGGCATAGTTGGCTCCGTCCCCTGGCGTGCGATCGCCGATCTCCAGGTAGAGCACGGGCTTCTTCGTCTCGTTGACGAGCTGATGTGCGTCGGGCTTGCCTGCGGGAAATCCTGCGGCCATGCCGGGCTTGATCTTCTGTCTCCCGGCATCGGTGACGAGCGTGACCTCGCCCTCGAGCACGTAGATGAACTCATCCTGCTTGGAGTGCCAGTGCCGCATCGAGGACTCGGCGCCCGGCTCAAGGCGAGTGAGGTTGACGCCGAAGTTTCTCAGCCCGGCCGCATCGCCGAGGCGCCGCTTGTGTCGGCCCGCGACTCGGGCTTTGTAAGGCTCCGGGTAGCCGGTGGTCGACTGCTCGGGCACTTGCGCAGGATCGAAGGCAGGCGGGTCGGGTTTCGTCATGGTCAGTTTCCGGCGAGGATGCTCATCACCGCCATGCGCACGGCGATGCCGAAGGTGACCTGCGGCAGGATCACCGAGTGCGGGCCGTCGGCGACCGAAGAATCGATCTCGACGCCCCGGTTCATCGGCCCCGGGTGCATGACGATGGCGTCGGGCTTGGCGAGGGCGAGCTTCTGCGGCGTCAAGCCGTAGGACTTGAAGAACTCCTGGGCGGAAGGCAGCAGCGGCCCCTTCATGCGCTCGCTTTGCAGGCGCAGCATCACCACGACGTCGCAACCTGCGAGCCCCTCGCGCATGTCGTGATGCACGGAGACGCCGAGTTGCTCCACTCCAGTGGGCAGCAAGGTCCTCGGGCCGATCACGCGGACGTCGGGTGCGCCAAGGGTGGTGAGCGCGTGGATCAGCGAGCGCGCGACGCGCGAATGCAGCACGTCTCCGACGATGGCGACCGAGAGCCCGGTGAAATCCTTCTTGTAGTGGCGGATGGTGTAGATGTCGAGCAGTCCCTGCGTCGGGTGCGCATGGCGGCCGTCGCCAGCATTGATCACGTGGACATGCGAGGCGACGTGGTTCGCGATCAGGTGAGCGGCGCCGCTGGAGGAATGCCGCACGACGAACATGTCCGCGTGCATCGCGGAAAGGTTGTCGACCGTGTCGAGCAGGGTCTCGCCTTTGGTCGAAGACGACGCGGTGATGTTGAGGTTGATGACGTCGGCGGACAGGCGCTTCGCGGCGATCTCGAAGGTGGTACGCGTGCGCGTCGAGGCTTCGAAGAACAGGTTGAACACCGACTTGCCGCGCAGGAGCGGCACCTTCTTCACCTCGCGCTCGGTCACGCCGATGAAGGACGCGGCGGTGTCCAGGATGTGCACGAGGACCTCGCGCGGGAGCCCCTCGATCGTGAGCAGGTGCTGTAGCTTTCCGTCGACGTTAAGCTGCGGGTTTCGCATCGTAGAGTCGCAAGAAGAATTTGCCGCGCTCGTCGCGCGCCAGGCGCAGAAGTTTGCCTGCAGGCACCGAAAGCGTGGCGCCGACGTACTGCGCCGCGATCGGCAACTGCCGTTCGCCGCGGTCGACCAGCGCCGCAAGCTCTATTTTTCCGGGGCGCCCATAGTCGAACAGCTCGTTCATCGCGGCGCGCACGGTGCGCCCGGTGTAGAGAACGTCGTCGATCACCACGATATGCCGGCCGTTCACGTCGAACGGGATCTGAGAGGGCTTCACCTGGTGGTGGAGTCCGGCGACATCGAAATCGTCGCGATAGAAGGAGATGTCGAGCGCCCCCATCGGCGTCGAAAGCTTCAGCTCCCGGTGCAGACGCTCGGCAAGCCAGGCGCCGCCCGTGCGGATGCCGACGAGCCCGGTGGATTCGGTGGCGCCGGCGCGGAGCTTCCGCGCGAGCTCCTCGCACAGCGCTTCAGCGTCGGGCAGATCCATCCAGATAACTCTGCAGGATGATTTGAGCGGCGAGGGCGTGGACCGTCTGCTTGCGCTTGCGCTCGCCGAGGCCGCTTTCGCGAAGCGTTTCTTCGGCGGCGGTCGAGGAAAGCCGCTCGTCGGTGAGTTCTACCGGAAGCCGGAAGCGCGCCTCCAGCCGACGCGCGAAGCGCCGCGCGCGCCGTGTCATTTCGTGCTCGCTGCCGTCCATCGCGAGCGGCAGTCCGACCACCAGCAGTTCGGGCCGCCATTCGCGTAAGAGCGTTTCGACCTCCGCCATGCACCGGCTCGCGCCTGCAGCCTCGAACATTCCCAGGGGGTTGGCAAGTCGCGTTTCGGTGTCACCCACCGCGACGCCGATCCAGCGCGCGCCGAAATCGAAAGCAAGTACGGTGTGGCCGGAGACCTTTAACGGGGCCACGACCGCCTCGCTCACGCGTGCCCTGCCTCCTCGGACAATCTGGCGAAGTCGATGCCGAGCAGCTTCATCGCCGCGGGCAGCCGTTCCTCCGTCGGCGTATCGAAAATGATCCCGTCCTTGGCTTCGACCGTGAGCCAGGCGTTTTGCTTGATTTCGTTCTCGAGCTGTCCCGCCGCCCAGCCCGAGTAGCCGAGCGTGACGAGGAGCTTGTGCGGGCCTCCGCCCTGACCCACCGCTTCCAGAATATCCTTGGAGGTGGTGAGACCCATCTTGCCGCGCACCGCAAGAGTGGACTGCCACTCGCCTAGAGGCTGGTGTAGGACAAAGCCGCGGTCGGTCTGCACCGGCCCGCCGAAATAGACCGGCTCATTTAGCAGGATCTGGGAAGTCAGCCGCAGGCTCAGGCGCTCGAACAGCGCTCCTAGCGTCATCTCGATCGGGCGGTTGACCACCACGCCGAGCGCCCCCTGTTCATTGTGCTCGCAGATGAATGTCAGGGTGCGGGCGAAATACGGATCGACCATGTTGGGCATGGCGATCAAGAAATGATTGGTGAGATTGACCTGGGCCATGGAGGCGAGTTCCTATTGTAATCCCTCGGGAGGGTCAGGCACAATTTTGCGCCGCGCCCACGCGTCGTGCGCGCGCGGGATTTTCAGGCGGCGGCCCGCCGTTCCTTGAGAAACCCGGAAATTTTCGCGATGAGATCGTCTTCCTGGTAGGGCTTGCCGAGGAAGTGGCTGACGCCGATCTCTTTCGCGTAGTTCTGGTGCTTGTCGGCGGTGCGCGAGGTGATCATGATTATCGGCACCCGGGCGAGGCGCTTATCCGCTCGAACATTGCGCGTGAGATCGAACCCGTCCATGCGCGGCATCTCGATGTCGACCAGCATCACGTCGGGGACGACCTCGAGCAGCTTTTCCATCGCTTCGACGCCGTCGCGCGCCGTCACCACGAGATAGCCGTGGCGCTCGAGCAGCCGCCCGGTGACCTTGCGCACGGTGAGCGAATCGTCGACCACCATGATCGTGGGCTGGATGGCCGCCGCCTGCGGTTTGGGGGCTTCATAAACGATCGCCGGACGAGCAGCCACTTCCTTCAGTGCGAGCAGCACCGGATTCAGGATGAGAACGATCTCGCCCGTGCCGAGCACCGTGGCGCCCGTGATGCCCGCGACCCGCTGCAGCTGCGGACCGATCGACTTCACGACGATTTCCTGGTTGCTGCCGACCATTTCGTCCACGTGCAGCGCGATGGCGTTGGTGCCGCTGCGCAGGTACAGCGTCGGGGAGAAGCGCTTCTGTTCGGCGATCGCGTCGGATAGCCCGAGGAGATGCGGCAGATAGTGGAACGGGTAGCGCCGATCCTGCCATTCGGTCTGGCGCGACGCATACGCGGAGATCAGTTGCTCCTGTCTCAATTGCAGCACCTGCTCGACCATCACCGAGGGAATCGCGTAGGTCTTGCTGCCCGCGCGCACCAGCACGGTCTGGGTCACGGCAAGGGTAAGCGGCAGGTAGATGGTGAAGCGGGTGCCCTGCCCCCTCGTGAAGCGCATCTCCACGCGTCCGCCGAGGGCGGCGACTTCGCTGCGCACCACGTCCATGCCGACGCCGCGCCCGGCCACCTGCGAGACCTCGGTGGCGGTGGAGAATCCCGCGTGGAAAATGAAATCGGCTATCTCCGCCTCCGAGAGCGTCGTACCGGGCGCAATGAGCCCTTTTTCGATCGCTTTTTCGCGGATCCGGTCGATCGCGAGGCCTCCGCCGTCATCGGACAGCGAGAGCTGCACTTCGTTGCCTTCCTGCTTCAGCTCGAGACGAATTTCGCCGATTTCCGGCTTGGCTGCGGCCCGGCGTTTGTCCGGTGCCTCGATGCCGTGGGTGACGGCGTTGCGCAGCAGGTGCTCGAACGGTCCGGTGATGCGCTCGAGCACCGAGCGGTCGAGCTCGACCTGGGTGCCCTTGATATCCAGATTGGCGCGCTTTCCGACTTCCTTCGCGGTCTGGCGCACGATGCGGTAGAGGCGTTCCTGGAGGCTGCCGAACGGGACCATGCGTACGCGCATCAGGTCCTGCTGCAAGTCGCGGTTGAGGCGCGCCTGCGCGAGCAGCGCCTTCTCGGTTTCGTCCACTGCGTTGGCGAGGTTTCCGTGCACCGTCGAGACGTCGCTGACGCTCTCGGCCATCAGCCGCGTCACTTCCTGGAAGCGGGTGAATCGATCGAATTCGAGCGGGTCGAATTCACGCATGGACTCCTTCGCGAATTCCAGGCGCGATTGCATCTGCGATTCGGCTTGGATTTCGATCTCGCGCAGCTGCGCGCGTAACCGCGCGACGTTGTCGGTGAGTTCCTGCATCGCCGCCTTGAGAGAACGCATTTCGCCTTCGATCCGGCTGCGCGCGATGGCGACTTCTCCCGCCTCGTTGACCAGCCGGTCGACGATGTCCGCGCGCACCCGCAACAACGCCTTCGGCTGCAACTCGCGCTCGGCAAGCGGTACCACCTTCGCCGCCGCCGCCGGGGCCCGGGGCGCGGGCTCGGGTGTCGCCTCGGGCGCCTCGAGGGCGACGGCCGCCGGCTTCGAGGCCACCGCCATGGCAAGCAGGCCTTCTTCCGGCGCACGGGGCTTCTGCAGCTGCTCGAACAAGATACCCATGCGGTCCCACGACGTCTCCAACTCCGCAAACAGGCCCGTCGGCAGCGTCTTGACCGACATGGCGTTCTCGACGCGCGTCTCCATGTGGTGCGTCAGCTCGCCCAGCGCCATCGCTCCCGCCATGCGCGCGCTCCCCTTCAGGGTATGCAGCACGCGTTGCAGGGCTTGGCCGAGCGCTGGATTGTCTCGATTGTCGCGCCAGTCGCGCATCGCCGAGCCTACCGCGGGAACCAGCTCCTGGGCTTCGTCGAGGAAGATCTGCAGGAGCTCAGGATCGATGTCGTCGTCGAGCCGCCGCTGGCGGCGATCGAGCGTAATGTCTAGATCGAGGTCGTCGAGAGAACTGTCGCCTGCCTCGGCTTGCGCGAGCTCTTCGGTCGCACCGGCCTCCGTTTCGCGGGACGGCGGGGAAAGAGGAGCCAGTTCCTTTTCCTCGGGCGGCGTCGATTCCTGAGAGACACCCGCCTGCTCCCCGATGCGCTCCAGCCGAGCGACCAGCTCCGGGACGGCTCGCGGCACGCGCAATTGGACCACGCCCGTAACCATCGCCTCGATCGTGTCGATCGCCTCTCCGACCAGCGACTGTTCGTCCTCGGAAAGCTCGCTGGTCGCGAGTTTTTGCAGCGCCTTCTCTAGCGCGTAGCCAAGATCCGAGAGGGCCGAGATTTTCACGGTCCCCGAAGTGCCCGCGAGCGTGTGTACCGCGCGCAGTAAGGCGTCGCTGACCACGCCGTGCTGGCTCAGGGTCTCGTGCTCCTCCCTGATCGCGATCACGTGCGCGCGCGCCTCCCCGCTGAAAATGGCGAAGAGCGTCGTCGAGACCCGGTGTTCGCCGAGTTGGACGAACTCCTCGGGTGCCGCCCGCGCGACCGGGATGCGAGCTGACGTCGCGGGCGCGAACTCGGCTTTTGCAGAAGCGGCAGGTTCGGCGGCCGGGGCCGGGGCTGCCCTCGGCGCCTCGAGGGGTGCCTGCTCCGTCGCTTCGCCGCGACGCACGCGTTCCGCGGCCGCGACCAGCGAGCGCTCATCGCCAGAGACTCCGCCCGTCTTGAGGCGCTTGACGTTGTCGGAAAAATAGTCGTGAGCGAGCCCGACCAGCTGCAGCAGTGCGGGCGTTGCGGCACGTTCCTCCTGCACCCACGCGTTCATGGTCTGCTCAACGGCCCAGGCGGCTTCCCCGAGGCGCATGAGGCCCACCATGCGCCCGCTGCCTTTCAAGGTGTGGAAACCGCGGCGGATCGTCGTGAGCGCTTCTTTGTTGGCGTGCTGTTCGCGCAACGTATCGAGCTGCTCCCGAATCGTTGCGAGCACCTCGTCGGACTCCTCCAGATAGACCCCCAGGAGCTCGGCGTCGATCGCCTCGGCGCTCGCGTCGATGAGCTTGGCAGCCTCAGGAGATGGTGAGGGTGCCGCCGCCGTGATTTTGTCGATGGCTTCCTTGAGGTAAGGCGTAAGCGGCATGGTGCTCGCCTTGTCGAGCGCCTTGAGCGCCTTCCCTGCGGAATCTTCCAGCTTCTGGTCGGCGATGAGTCCTGCGTCTTTCTGGAGCGCGGCGAGGTTTTTCTTCAGTTCGGCCCGAATGGCTCCGTCATGGGGTTTGGTCTTCCATTCCTCGTACAGACTCGCCGTCTCGCGCTGCTGCTCGGCGACCTGCGCCTCGACGGTGGTGACCGGCTGGGCGGCGTCGGCTTCCTCTTTTCTTGCCGCCGCTAGCGGCTGCATCGCGGCTTCAAAGTCGACCTTGCCGTGGGCCAGGCTCTCGATGTAAAAACCAAGGCCCGAGAGAATCTGGGCGATGCGCTCGAAATCCTGCGAGTTCGCGCTGTGGGTTGCGCCGGAAAACCGGCGGATATCCTCCGCGGCCGCAGCCAGGGATTCTTGCGCACGCTGCTCGCCCAGCATCTCCAGCGCCCCGAGCAGCTGGTGTACGGGCTTCTCGAGCGACACGAGCTCGTCGCGTTTCGCCGGATCACGGAAGAAGGTGTCCAGAACCTGCTCGATGGTGCGTAGGTTGGCACGCATTTCCGAGACAACCTGGTTCATGAGGAGCCGTTCCTGTGCCTTGCGCGACATCTCGTCTAGCAAGGGGATCTCCGGTGCGCTGCGTCGGAGCTTGCCGAGCATGCAATCCTCGAGGCGCGAGCGCAGGAGTTGCGCCTGCTGGGCAAACTCGCCGGAGAGATGCGCGAGACCGGCAAGCGCATTTTCGAGCAGCAGGAGTGCCGTTGCGACTTCGAGCGCGACCGCCTCGCTCATGTTTTCGCGGTTCGAGGTGAGCCACGCGGAGACCTCGGCGACTTTCCCAGCCAGCGCGGTGAGATCTGCGTTGCCCAGTTGCTCGGCGTCGTCCTTGAGCGCGGCTGCGCTGTCGCAGAATGCGTGCAGCGACGGAGGATTGCCTGATGCGAACTTGTTCCAGGCGTCCTTCGCATGGGTGAGGTGCTCGCGTGCCGACTTCAGCGCCGGATTCTCCTCGATCGTGTCGCCGTCGCTCTCGGGCGCCGGGATGGTCTGGCCCAGATGGTAGACTTCCTGCACTTCGCGCACGCGCGCGGTCGACGGTTTGGCGCGAGCCACGTAATAGAGGACCTCGCGCATCAACCGCTCGGCGACGCTTGGCGTGCCTTCGAGCAGCCGCTTGATCTGTTGCTCGATGCGGTTGCACAACTGTTTCGCGTCAACATCCTGGGCCAGCGCGTTGTGCGCGAGAGCATCGAACAAGGCAAGCGACACCCACCAGAAGGCGCGCTGCGAGGTTGGGCCCTGCGCCGCTTCGATCGCTTCGATGGCGGCGCGCATGTCCTCGGCTCCGCTCGCGTCGTTCTTGAGCCACTTGAGGAGTCCACGCTGGTAGCGGCTGCGCTGCTCGCGCAGGTACTTGTCCGAATCGCCCGCCTTCGATGCGCCCGCAACCTTGTCGCGCTTGGGCGGGCGGAAAGTGAGATTCGGATAATAGAGATCGGTCGGATCGGCGCGCCCGCCCCGCGCTGTAACGACGTCGCGGTACAGCGCATAGAGCCTCAAGGGCTGATTGGGGTTGCCCGCCATGAGCTGGTCGAGGTAGGTGCGGATTCCGTTAAGAGCACGCTCGACCAGCCGGAAGATCTCGCTCTTCCTTAGGGAAGCCTCCTTTTCGATGCCGGCGAGCAGGCCTTCAAGCTCCTCGGACACGCGAGTGACGCCTTCCAGACCGACGATCGAGAGCGCGCCGTGTGCCTGGTGCAGGTGCGATTGGCTCGACTTCAGCTGTGCGGCGTCAGCGCTGTTCGTCGCGAACGCGCGCAGCGCCTCCTGGGAGCGCTGGATAGCGTGGTCGATCTCGCCCTTGACCCAGGAAAGTGGCCCGACGTCGAAATCGGCGCGTGCAGTCATTGCTCCCGACCTGGCTCTCCCGCCTCAACCTATCTTGAAGCCCGACACCGAACCTTTCAGCTCCTTGGCGAGCTCGGCAAGCTGGCCGATCGACACTGCGGTGCGCTTGGTGCCCTCGGTGGTCTGCTGGGTGATGCTCAGAATGTCCTGCATGCTGGTCGCCACCGTATTTGCGGATCTCGCTTGCTGTTCGGTGGTCATCGTGATGCCCTCAATCAGCTGGGCGAGCTGCTGCGACACCGATCCGATCTCCGAGAGCGCCTGGCCCGCGGCGTCCGAGAGCTTCGCACCTTCGACCACGCCCTGCGTGCTCTTCTCCATGGCGGACACCGCGTCCTGCGTGTCTGTCTGAATGGTCTTGACGATCGCACCGATCTGCTTGGTTGCCTCGGCTGAGCGCTCCGCAAGTCGCTGCACTTCTTCGGCCACCACCGTGAAACCGCGTCCGGCTTCACCCGCTGAAGCCGCCTGGATCGCGGCGTTCAGCGCGAGAACGTTCGTCTGCTCGGTAATGTCCGAGATCAGCTCCACGATCTCGCCGATCTCCTGAGAGGATTCGCCCAGTCGCTTGATGCGCTTGGAGGTCTCCTGGATCTGCTCGCGGATCTCGTTCATGCCCGAGATCGAGTTCTGCACCGCCTGCGTGCCTTTCTGCGCGGCGGCGAGCGATTGACGCGCCACGCTGGCCGACTGCGAAGCGCTCTCCGACATCGCGTTCATGGCCTTTGCCATGCTGAGAACGGAAGCACTCGTCTGGCGGATCTCGACGGACTGTTTTTCTGCGGCGGCGAGCAGCTGCGCCGAGGTCTGCTGCGCGGACTCCGTCGCGCTCGTCACCTGAGCGGCAGCCGCGTTGATCCGGGTGATGAGGGTTCTCAGCTCGTCGATGGTGAAGTTTACCGAGTCGGCAATGGCGCCGGTAATCTCCTCGGTCACCGTCGCCTTCACGGTGAGGTCGCCTTCCGCGAGGTTGCCCATCTCGTTCATCAGCCGCAGAATCGCGTCCTGGTTCGACTGGTTGGTTCGCTCGGTCTCCGCGCGTTGGCGCTCGGCCTCTTCGGCGCGCCGGCGCGTGTCGCCCAAGTACACCAGGACGATCAG
>VBCT01000271.1 GCA_005882235.1 Betaproteobacteria bacterium | reverse complement strand
TGCGCGATGCGCAGGCCCGCGTGCAACTCCAGCGGCCGCGCGTAAATCCGCGCCGGCAACGCGAAGCGCCGCCCCTCGAACTCGCTGCGCACGCGGAAATCGAGATACAGCGTGAACCCGGCCGCGAGCAGCGCGACCGTGAGCACCGTGTACCGGGTGTAGCGCCAGAATTTAGCGCGATCGAACATCGGCGGATTTTACTTCCTTGCGGGGCAGGGGCGAGATCGAGGAGAGTCGAAGCGGGGAAAATGCGCGGGCCGCGGCGGTCAAGTGTCGTCTCGGGGCGACATCTGTTTTCCAGGACGCTCCAGCTTCGGTGCCACCCGCTGCGCCGCCTCCTGGGATGTCATGACGGGATGAACGTCGAAATCCACGAGGTCCTCCCAGCGGCGCATCCATTCATCGAGGAGCGCACGATCTGCCGTTTCCATGACTTGATAGCACGTCGCCAATTTATCGTCCACCCAACTCGAAATGTAATTGAGACCCTCGGGCGCCATGCGTCCACGCTCCCGAAACCGCCGATAAACCGGGGCTGCGTCGCCGTTTCGGAAGTGCTCGATAACCATGTACAAGCGCACGCCGGTTCTCCTATGACGATGCGGTCCACCGCCGTGTTGAGCGAGACCCTAAAAGATAGATTCTATTCCGCCTTTTGCCAGCTTCGCCTAGGGCTCGCAGGCCTCGCATGACGGTACTGCTTCTTCAAGGCATAGCTCGCGCAGGTCTTGCGCGTACCCGCCTTCGCCCCCACATTCTTCCGGTGAAATTCCCTCGCCCCGTCGTCCTCCTGCTCGCTCTCCTGCATGTCTATATCGGCGTGCGGCTGCTTCTGCCGTTCGACGCGGTCGTGCAGCTCGTGGGCGGCGCCTTGCTCGCGGTGTGCTTCTGGCTCTTGCCCAAGGGTTTCCGGATTCGGGACGACCGCGGCGCGTGGGCGGTGATGCTTCCGTGGCTGACGATGGGCTTTTTCTCGTATCTGTTGGTCCTGACGCTCCTCCGCGACGTGAGCCTGATTGCGTCCGCCCTCGGGCTGTCCCCGGAAGCCCACGAATCCTGGTTCCGAATCTCGGCGATCGGCGTCATGGCCCTCACGCCCGCGATCACGCTCGTCGGTTTCTTTATGGCGCGCCGCGTGGCTCCCGTCGTGAACGTGAAAGTTCCGCTCGCCGGCCTACCCAAGGAGCTGGAGGGTTTCACCATCGCCCAGATCAGCGACATCCACGCGGGGCAGACGATCAAGCGCAATTTCGTTGCCGCGATCGTCGACCGGGTCAATCGCTTGCAGGCCGACATGGTCGCGATCACCGGCGACGTCGTCGACGGCAGTGTGCCGGACCTCGCCCACGATATCGAGCCGCTCGCGCGCCTCGAGTCCCGGCACGGGACCTATTTCGTCACGGGCAACCACGAGTACTACTCGGGCGTCCACGCGTGGATCCGCGAGCTCGAGCGCCTGGGCGCACGCGTGCTCGTCAACGAGCACGTCGTCATCGATCACGACGGAGCGGCGCTGACGGTGGCGGGCGTCACGGACTACTCCGCCCACCATTACGATCCCTCACACAGGAGCGATCCCCACGCGGCCGCGAAAGGGGCGCCTGAGCACGCGCCGAAGCTGCTGCTCGCCCACCAGCCACGCTCCGCAAATTCCGCAGAAGCCGCCGGCTATCAGCTTCAGCTCTCCGGGCACACGCACGGCGGGCAGTTCTGGCCGTGGAACTTCCTCGTGCGCCTGCAGCAGCCGTTCATCGCGGGGCTCAACCGCCTCGGCCGCATGTGGGTCTACACTAGCCGCGGCACGGGGTATTGGGGACCGCCGATGCGTTTCGGGATCCCTTCGGAGATCACGCTCATCCGCCTGGTCAGGGAATAGGAGTTCAATCATGTTCTTCATTAAATGGCTCGTCATCTGGTTTGTCGTCCTGATCCTGGTTGGGATCGTCCTCGCCGTTGCGGCCGGTCAGCTGGGCTTCCTGCAAGGCACGGCGCCCACCGACCTGGGTGTGCGCGACGGCAAGCTCAAACCTCCATCCAGTACGGAGAACAGCGTCAGCAGCCAGGCCGCGCTCTACCCCGATCACCCGCAACGCATCTACGCAGACATCGCCCCGCTCGCGCTGAAAGGCGACGGTCCGGCCACGCTTGCGCGGATCAAGGCCATCGTGGAAGGCATGGACGGCGCCAAGATGGTGAAAAGCGAACCCGGCTACCTGTACGCGCAGTTCACCACCCAGCTGATGAAGTACGTGGACGACGTGGAGTTCTGGTTCGACCCGGCGGCGAACGCGATCCAGGTGCGCTCGGCCTCGCGCGTGGGCCGCGGAGACATGGGCGTCAACCGCAAGCGCATCGAGGCGGTGCGGGCGGCGTTGGACCCACCGAGGTGATCAGCGCTTCTCCTTCTCTCGCGCGATCTCGACGACCGCCCGAAGAGCAGCCGTGTAGGAGCGCCAGCCCAGTCCCTGGATCGTACCGTCCACGACCGGCGAGATCATCGAGCGATGGCGCCATTCCTCTCGCGCCGCGATGTTCGACAGGTGAACCTCGATGACCGGAAAAGGCATCGCGGCGATCGCGTCGTGGAGGGGAACCCCGTAGTGGGTGATTCCGGCGGGATTGACTATGGCACCGTCCGCCTTGTCGATGTTCGCATGAAGCGTGTCGATCAGGACGCCCTCATGGTTCGACTGCACGATTACCAGCTCGGTGCCGAGCTCGCGCGCCAGGGCTTCGAGCCTGGCGTTCACATCCGCGAGCGTTTCCTTCCCGTAGATATGCGGCTCGCGCCGCCCCAGGAGGTTCAGGTTCGGGCCGTGCAGAACCAATATGCGCATGGTCTATTCCCCTTGCTTCCGTATGAATCATCGCGGCGATCGATCCGGAATCCGCGTATCGGCGCTGCCGGCGCGCGAAACCATTTTAAGGAAATGAGTCTCCATGCGCGCGGCATCGGGCCTGATACCCGTGAACTGCTCAAAGGCCCCCACGGCTTGCCAGACCATCATGCCGCCGCCGTCGAGGGTGCGGCAGCCGCGGGCGCGGGCGGCGCGCAGAAGCTCGGTCTCGAGCGGGAAATAGACGATGTCCGCCAACCACATTTCCGGTCGCAGCAAGGACGGATCGAACGCCACACCGGGATGGGCCGCCATTCCCATCGGAGTGGCGTGGATCATCGTCGGCGGACGCGACCCTCCGGCCGGGGTGGTTTCCTGCGACTCTGCGCGCCAGCATTTCGGCGCGCTCGTGGTCCCGGTCGACGATGAAGAGCTGCTCCACTCCGAAGCTCATCGCGGCGTGGGCGATGGCCGCACCCGCGCCCCCGGCGCCGAGGAGCACCACGCGCCGCCGTGCCGCGTCGCCCAGCTTCTGTGCGAAAGACTTGGCGAAGCCCGAGCAATCGGTGTTGAAGCCCTTGCGCTTGCCTTCGCGGAAGACCACGGTGTTGACGGCGCCGATAGCGCGCGCGTCCCCGGACAGCTCGGAGAGCAGCGGCAGCACGGCCTGCTT
>VBCT01000270.1 GCA_005882235.1 Betaproteobacteria bacterium | reverse complement strand
CGCACGAGGTCCTTGAGGGACACTTCCGCGATCTTGACCATCATGAAAAGCAGCAGGCCGTAAGGCGGGGTAACCAGGCCGATCATGATGTTGACGACCGCGACCACCCCGAAATGCACTGGATCGATACCCAGCGCGTTCGCGGTGGGGAGGAGAACCGGAACGATGATCAGCAGAATCGTGGTTCCCTCGAGGAAGCAGCCGAGAATCAGCATGATCACGTTCGCGAACAGGAGGAAGGTAAACGGCGAGAGTTCGTACCCCTGCATCATCACGGCGAGCGTCTTAGGAATGTTCTCGACCGTGATGACGAAGTTGAACACCATCGCGGCGGCGATCAGAATGCCGATCGATATCGTGATGCACGCGCTGGTCCCCAGCGACTTGTAGACGCCGCCCCAGGTGACGGCGCGATAGAGGAACGCGGAAACCAGCAGCGCGTAGAAGGCGGCGAGCGCGGCGGCTTCAGTGGGCGTGGTGATGCCGCTGTAAAGGCAGCCGAAAAGGACCACCGGCATCATCAGCGCGGGGAAGGCCTCCCACGTGATGCGCGGGATGTCGCGCAGCGGGACGGCTTTCTCGACCGGGAAATTTTTTCGCTTGGCGACGAGCGAGACATAGGCCATCTGCGCGATGCCGAGGAGCAGGCCCGGGATGACGCCGCCGAGGAACAGGTAGCCGACGGACG
>VBCT01000269.1 GCA_005882235.1 Betaproteobacteria bacterium | reverse complement strand
GTGGGTTCCCAGCCCAGGTAATCTGCAAGAATCACACCGACTCCCGCGATTTGCGCCACGGCGAGATCGACAAAAACGATTCCGCGGGCGAGCACCTGCATCCCGAGCGGAACATGAGTCGCCGTCACCAGCAGGCCCGCGATGAACGCGGGCCACAGAATGCCGAAGCTTGCCGCGTCGAGACTCATTTCACGGTCGCGAGCAACCGGCCGATCGTATCGTCGAACAAGCCGAACAGATCCTTCGCTCTGTCCGTTCCGCCGACCGTGAAGGGCAGCATCACCGAGGGGATTTTCGTGCGTTCAGAAAGAAATTCCGCTGCTCTCGGGCTGTTATACGCCGAGTAGACGACGACTTTCGCGGGCTCGCGCTTCATGCGCTCCACCAACTCGGCGAGATGCGCAGGCGTCGGCGGCAGGCCGGGCTTGGGTTCGAGGCTTCCCGCTTCGCGCATTCCCGACCAGTTGATGAAATACGACATGTCTTTATGGTACACGACGACCGGAACACCCTTGAGCGGAGCGGCCTGCTGTTCCCAGCGCGATAGCGCCGCTCGCCAACGCTCGCGAAACGAATTTCCACGCGCTTTGTATATGTCGGTGTTTGCAGGATCAAGCTGAACGAACCGCTCCGTGAGCGCTTCGGCAACTCTCGCGATATTGCGCGGATCCAGGTGAACGTGCGGATTGCCGGACGGATGGACGTCCCCGAGTGCGCGGTCGACGACCTTGGGAATCTCGAGTTTGGGCACGAATTGCGAGGCCTCGAAGTATCCCGCCGAACCGAGCTGGATCTTCGCGTTGCCCGACTGAGTCAGCAACAGAGGGAGCCAGCCCACTTCGAGCTCGGACCCGGAGCAGATCAGCAGGTCCGCGGAACGCACGCGCGCAATCAGGCTGGGGCGTGCCTCCACCTTGTGCACGTCCTGCAATGCGGTGGTGGCCGAATAGACCGATGCCTTGTCGCCCGCGAGCTCCTGCGCAAGGGCTGCCCATTCCTGTTCACAGGCAAAGATGTTGAGCGCGGCAATTGACGGCGCCGCGAAGATAGCCAGGCTCAATCCAGAGAGAACCCTTATGATCGGCTTCATGTTCGTCACCTTAGAATTTGTGGGCGCCGTGCGCACCCAGACTCACGATGTACTGGAGGAAGACCTGCTTGTCGGTCACGTCGGAGCGCGACTTGTCGCTCGCAAACTGCAGCCGAACCCGGCTGAACTCGCTCGGGCTCCAGTCGACCATCACCGTGTGGCGCGTCGGGTTGTACGCGGCGAGGATCGGGAAATCCGCCGCGTTGAGCGGAGCCGAAAAGCTGGTGCTGCCTGAATTCAGCCTGTCATAGCGATAGCCGACTCGCCACATCGGAACGAACTGATAGACGCCTTGGAGATACCAGCCCGACTGCACGGATGCGAACCCGCCCGTCTGCGCCGTGGTACCGGAGGTGAGATCACCATCTTCCTTGCGCCGGAAGTACTCGCCCTGCAGCTTGAAGTTCGTGTAAGTCGGGTTGTAGTTCGGTGCCCATTTCAGTATTCCGTCCAACACCCAGAGACGGCTTTGGCCGGTGAAGCTGTTGGTTGTCCCGGTTGGATCTTCAAAGGTGCGATCCTGAGGCGAGGTGCTCAGGTACGAGAGCCCGGTCTGCCACGCGGCGCCCGTTCCGAAGTCTCCGCCGACGTGCGTGAAAACGTTGCCCGAGCTGACGCCGTTCTTGTTGCGCGGTCCGGCCGGGCCCGCGGCCGCTGGAAACTGGCGTCCCCGACCAGCCTCGACGCCGACGTCCCAATAGAAAGAAGCCGGAGCGACCCATTTGAGCTGGACGCCGTCCTCGCCGAGCTGATTGCCGAGGAACACCTTGTTCGCTAGCGGCGCGTCGGTGAAGTCCCAGGCGTGCGCGTGGATCTGGTTCTGGTAGCCCACTCCCGAGAAGAACCGCCCCGCCTTGATCGTGAATCCGTATGAAAGGGCGAGCGTCTGGATGGTCCCCTCCTCCACTCCGATGCCGTCTTCGGGCGATATCGATGCGATCAGTGTCCCGCGGAAGTTGTGGTCGATGTTCGCCGCGAGGGCGAGCTCCGATTCTCCCAGGCTGAAGCCTCGCACCCCCGGCCCGACTTCGCCCAGGGTCGGCGTGAATCCATTTATCCTGAATGCAGTCGGGTCCTGGGAAAGATTCGAATAGATGCCGTTCAAAATCACCGAAACGGCGGGGTTCATCGCGTTTTCCCCGGTCGGGCTGGAGGCCTGGACCGCTGCCTGCTGCGCGGTCGCGGCGTGCGGCAGGCCGAGCGCCGCCGCGACGGCGAGCGCCGTGGTTGCCTTTCTGTGCATGTTGTCTCTCCAAGTTCTTGCGATCGCGACGCGCCGCAAGGCGCTCGCGAACACGGGCGCTTCGCACAAGCGAAGCGGGCTACCGGGCGGCCGAACTAGGAGAGAGCCGGAGGCGCGCGCGAATCGAATACGATCCGCGCAGCGAGCGGGGCGGGAAGAGCGGCCGACGCTATCGTCGGCAGGGTTACCTGGGGCGGGTCGATCGCGGGCGCAAGGGCCGCCAGTACGCTGTCGACTGCGTGATACGCGATGCACTGCTCGGCGGGATGGTTGACCGGCGGGACGCACTTGCCGCCGCGCTCGGCCATGACCAGATTGCGCTTGAGATGCGACAGCGCGTGCACCTGAGCCGCCTGCTGCGCAAGGACGAGCGCTACGGCGAGAAGCAGGTGACGCAGAGTGCGGTTCGGCACGGCCGACGTTAGAGGCGGCATCGGGGGCAAGTTTACTACAAGGCGAGCTCGTTGCGCGACAGGTCGACTACTACTACTCCCCGTAGAGCTTCTGCTTCTGCTCGCGGCGCGACTGCGCTTCGATGGTAAGCGTTGCCGTCGGCCGCGCGATCAGCCTGGGGATGCCGATCGGATCGCCAGTCTCCTCGCAATAGCCGTAGCTGCCCTCCTCGATCCGGCGCAGGGCCTCGTCGATTTTCTTGAGGAGCTTCCTCTCGCGGTCGCGCGCTCGATCGTCGCCTGGTCGGTCGGATCGGCCTCCAGTTCGTGCTCCCGCAGATGCTCCGAGGTGAGATCCGCCTTCTCCAGCAATTCCCTTTGCGTCTCGAGCAGGCGCTCGCGGAAGAACGCGAGCTGTTCGGCGTTCATGTACTGCGACGCGGGGGCGCGCAGCAACTCGGCCTCGGTCAAGCCGTTCTTCTTCGCCGGCTTCTGCTCCACCGGCTTGTGCTCCGCCGGCTTCGCCGCCTTGGTCACCAGCTTCTTTACTGCTTTTCCACCAAACATTGTTCCAATCCCTTCATA
>VBCT01000258.1 GCA_005882235.1 Betaproteobacteria bacterium | reverse complement strand
GCTTTGGTCTCGCGCACCGCGGTTTCGAGCGCGCGCCACACCATCACCTCGGTGCGCAGCGCGTTCAGCTGCGCCGTGTCGGTGCGTCCGAGGTTCCGGCCGCCGATGGTGGCGGTCTGGAAGAGCGCGTCGCGGCGCCGCGTGATCGCGGTGAGATGGAACACGGGATTCTGCTTCACGCCCCCGTAGTAACCGAGGAACTCGCCGTAGGGGCCTTCGGCCTCGACGTGGCCGCGCTCGTCGAGATAGCCTTCCAGCACCCACTCCGCGTCCGCGGGAACGCGAATGTCGCAACTGATGCACTTCACCACCGCGAGCGGCGCATCGCGCAGGCTCGCGACGAGCCCCAGCTCGTCCACCGGCAGGCGCATCACCGCGGCGACGTAGTCGGCGGGGTGCGCGCCGACGACGAAGGCGACCGGCAGCCGTTGCCCTTGCCTCACCGCCGCCTCGTAGAGCGCGCGCAGGTCGGAGGGCGAATTGAGATCGACGCCGGCCTCGCGCCTGCCACGCAGCATCAGGCGGCGCACTCCGACGTTGGTCCAGCCGTTCGAGGGATCGACGACGAAATCGATCGAGGCGGAGATGTAGGGGCCGCCGTCCATGCCGTGCTGCAGGTTGACCGGCAAGGCAGTCAGGTCCGCCTTGTCGAGCACGATTTCCTGCGCTGGTGCCGCCTCCCGCGGCACTTCCACCACTTGCGGCGTTGCGCGCAGGCGGCGAAGCACTTCGGCGAGCAGCTTGTCGGGCGCCGTGCCGAAGGCGCGTGCCAGGCGCGAGCGGCTGCCCATGACGTTGCCGACGAGCTGCGCGCCCTCCTTGCCGACGCGCTCGAAGAACACCGCCTTGGCGTTGCCCTCGAGCGCCGGGGCGACCTCCGCCAGCTCCGCGGCTCCCGCCTTCACTTCGAGCTCGCCCGTCTGTCGCAATTCCTCTACAAAGCGGCGCAGCCTGAACCGCTCGAGATCGATCCCGGTTTCGCGGGCGCCCGCCTTCACCGCTGCAACTCCTCCTCTCCAAAATCAACGGCGTATCGTACCACCGCGGCGAAAGCGGCTATTGCGTTGCGCCGGCATTGCCCCGGGTCTACACTAGTTTCACGACATCGACCGGCCCGAATCCCGCTCGGCCGCACATCCAAAGGAGGCTTCATGGCAAGCATCAAATTCACCGTTGACGGAAGATCGGCGACGGTCAACGCCGACCCGAACATGCCGCTCCTGTACGCCCTGCGCAACGACCTCAGGATGAGCAATCCGCACTTCGGTTGCGGACTCGCGCAATGCGGCGCGTGCACGGTGCATCTGGATGGCGAGCCGATTCGCTCCTGTGTGATGCCGCTCTCGGCCGTGGCGGGGAAGAACGTGACCACGCTCCAGGGCCTCGGCTCGCCGGAAAAGCCGCACCCCCTGCAGGCCGCCTACGTCGAAGAGCAGGTACCGCAGTGCGGCTACTGCATCAACGGCTGGATCATGACCGCGGCAGCGTTCCTGAAAAAGAAGCCGAAGGCGACCGACGCCGAAATCCGCGACGCGCTTTCCGGACTCAAATGCCGCTGCGCGACGCACGCGGCGATCATGCGCGCGGTCAAGCGCGCCCAAGCACAAATGGCCTAGGAGAATGACATGAACGCACGCATCGATCTGTCACTTTCCCGCCGCGAATTCCTGAAAGCTTCCGGCGCGCTCGTCGTCTCCGCGGCCGGGCCCGCCTTCACCGGGGAGACGCTTGCGCAAACCGCCGCAGTTTCGCCCGGAAGCAAGCCGCCGCTCCTCCCGAGCGAGCTCGATTCCTGGGTGGCGATCCTGCCCGACGGCCGCGTCAGCGCCTTCTTCGGCAAGATGGACATGGGCCAGTCCCTGGACATCGCGATCGCGCAGATCGTAGCGGACGAGCTCGACGTGGACGTCGCCAAGGTCGACGTCGTCATGGGCGACACCGCGCTCACCTGCAACCAGGGGGGAGCCTCCGGCAGCACCGGAATCCAGACGGGCGCCCGCCCCTTGCGCAGCGCGGCGGCCGAAGCGCGCCGCCTGCTGGTGCAATCGGCTTCGCAGAAACTCGGGCTTCCAGTCGAGCAGCTGCGTGTCGACGACGGCGTGGTAAGCGCCGTTTCCGATCCCAGGAAGAAGGCGAGTTATGCCGAGCTGATCGGCGGCCGCCACTTCCACCACCAGGTCGAGTGGAACAAGCAGATCGGCAATCCCATGGACATCAAGGTCCAGGCAACGCCGAAGTCGCCTGCGGACTACCGCGTCGTCGGGAAATCGCTCCGGCGCCGCGACGTTGCGGGGAAGGTCTACCGTACCGACAAGTACGTGACCGATATTTCCCTTCCGAAGATGCTCCACGCCCGGGTGATCCGCTGCTCGCGCGCCGCCTGCACCGTGGGCGGAGTCGATGAGGGCTCGATCCGAGCGGTGAAAGGCGCGCGCGTGGTCCGTGAAAAGGATTTCGTAGCGGTCGTGGCCGATCACGAGTGGGACGCGGTGCGCGCCTCGCGCATGCTCAAGATCTCGTGGAAAGAGGCGAAGAAGAATCCCTTCCCGCCGATGGCGGAGATCTACGACCACATCCGCAAGGCGCCCGTGGTGAAGCGCGAAGACGCAGTGAAAAAAGGCGACGTGGACGGCGTGTTCAAAACCGCAGTCGCACGCGAGCATGGGGCCCGCCTGCGCGGTTGCCGATGTGCGCGCCGACGGCGTCACGGTCTGGACCGGCTCGCAGAAGCCGCACTTCGTCCAGACCGGGGTGGCGCGGCTCCTCGGCGTGGCGCCCGAGAAAGTGCACGCCATCTGGGTAACCGGTCCAGGTTCCTACGGGCGCAACGACGCCGGCGACGCGGCGCTCGACGCGGCGCTCCTCTCCAAGCTCACGGGGCGCCCGGTGCGCGTGCAGGGCATGCGCAACGACGGGATCGCCTGGGATCCGAAGGGCCCGGCGTCGGTGCACCGCGGCCGCGCCGCGCTCGATGCTTCGGGCAAGGTGATCGGCTACGAGTTCGTCTCGAAGGGCTTCTCGCGCAGGAACATTGACACGAACGAATCCGATCCGCGCGACAGCCTCGCCGGCATGTCGATCGGCCTGCCGCCCAAACCGAGCATCGACTTCGGCGTGCCCGCCGAAGCCTACGGCTTCGACAACAAGCTGCTCGCCTGGGAGGTGATCCCGCCGCTCCTCGACGCCAATTCGCCGCTCAGAAGCTCGCACCTGCGCGATCCGGTCGGCCCGCAGATCCAGTTCGGCAGCGAGCAGTTCATCGACGAGCTGGCCGTCGCCGCGGGCGAAGACCCGGTCGCGTTCCGGCTGAAATACGTCACCGCGCCGCGCGACGCGGCGGTCATCAAGGCGGCGGCTGAAAAAGCCGGCTGGCAGCCGCGGCAAACGCCGCGCGCCGCCCGCTCAGAAGAGATCCTGTCCGGCCGCGGCATTGCCTACGCGCAGCGCAACGGCACCCTCGTGGCGGTGGTCGCGGAGATCGAAGTCGAGCGCAAGAGCGGGCGCATCTGGGGGAAGAAATTCACTGTCGCCCACGACTGCGGACTGATCATCAATCCGCAAGGGCTGCGCGATACGATCGAAGGCAACGTGGTGCAGGGGCTGTCGCGCACGCTCTTCGAGGAGGTGCGTTTCGATCGCGAGAAGGTGACCAGCATCGACTGGATGAGCTATCCGATCCTGGAGATCCGCGACGCGCCCGAGGCCATCGACGTGGTGCTGATCAACCATCCGGAGATCGCGCCCACGGGGGCGGGCGAGCCGTCGATCCGCGTCATCCCGGCGGCGGTGGCGAACGCGTTCTTCGACGCGACCGGCGTGCGGCTGCGGCGCGTGCCGCTCACGCCGGAGCGGGTCAAGGCCGCGCTCGCGCGCGCTTAGGTCAGCGCGCAGCCGCCAGGGAGGCTCATATGAATACCGTTATCTGCCGCGCCGTAACCACGGCTTGCTTCGTTCTCTTCACCGTGGTCGCGTACGCCCAGGGGACCATGGCTCTGACCGGCCAGGTCCGCTCCGCCGAGGAAGGGGTGATGGAAGGCGTCGTCGTCAGCGCCAAGCGAGACGGCTCGACGATCAGCGTCAGCGTCGTCACGGACGCTCAAGGGCGCTTTGCCTTTCCGGCCGCGAGGCTCGAGCCCGGGCATTACACGCTGAAGGCGCGCGCCGCGGGCTTCGAGATCGACGGAGCCAACGCCGCGGACCTGGCCGCGGGCAGCGTGGCGAGCGCCGACATCAAGTTGAGGAAGGTGAAGAATCTTTCCGCGCACCTGACCAATGCCGAATGGATGTCGAGCATGCCGGGTACGGACGAGCAGAAGCGGTTCCTGCTCAACTGCAACGGCTGCCACACGCTCGAGCGCATCATGAAGTCGACGTACGACGCCGACGGCTTCATGCAAATTTTCCAGCGCATGGCCAGCTATTATCCCGGCAGCACGCCGCTGAAACCGCAGCGCCTCGCCGGCAAGGCGACGCGCGACGTCGAACGCGGCGGCAGCGGCAGGAAGACCGCCGAGTGGCTCGCCACCGTAAACCTAAGCCAGCAGCAGACCTGGGCTTACCCGCTCAAGACCGAGCCGCGGCTTACGGGCAGGTCCACCCGCGTGATCATCACGGAATACGACCTGCCGAATCCCCTGATCCAGCCGCACGACGTGGTGCTCGATCGCGAGGGCAACGCCTGGTACTCCGACTTCGGCCAGATGTTCTTGGGCAAGATGGACCCGAAGACCGGCAAGGTGGCGCAATATCCGATCCCCGTGGTCAAGCCGGGATGGTCGGAAGGCACGCTCGATCTCGAATTCGACAGGGACGACAACCCCTGGGTGGGCGTGATGTACCAGAGCGCCATCGCGAAATTCGACAGGAAGAGCGAGAAGTTCCGGATGTGGACCACTCCCAAGGAATGGGACTCGGACGCAGG
>VBCT01000257.1 GCA_005882235.1 Betaproteobacteria bacterium | reverse complement strand
ATTTTCAGGCCGTTCGCGAGCCGGTACTCGGTGACGCCTTCGACCGAGGTGACGCGCGTGAGGCCCTTGGGCGGAGCGGGGTCGGCCGGCCGGGCCGGCGCCTGAATGAGCGCGGCGAGGACGAGCGCGGACGCGAGGAAGGATCTTCTGAGCATTCGGGGTCCGCGGGTATGATCCGGCCGCGCTTCGAAAAGTTCCGTCATTCTAGCCGAAGCGTACTCCTCAACGCGCTGCGCGCGAGCGCTCGGCGCGCTCGCGCGTCGCCGGATGGCTCGAAAGGTAGTCCGGAATGTCGCTCGCCGCGCCCCTGCGCTTGTCCATCCGCAGCAGGATCGCGCCGAACGACTCGGGCGGAATCCCGTGCCGCTTCATGTAGTCGAACGCAAATTCGTCGGCCTCGCTTTCGAAGTCGCGCGAGTACTTGGCCTGGAGCAGGATCGCGGGCAGCGCGCTGGCGAGCGATGCGATCGAGCTGAGATCTCCGGTGACGGCCGCAATCAGCAGCACGGTCGCCGAATCCTGCAGCAGCCGCCGCAAGCCGTGGCGCTGGCGCAGATGGCCGATCTCGTGGGCGAGGACCGCGACGAGCTCGTCGTCCTTTTCCGCGATCTCGACCAGCTGGTCAGTGACGACGATCTCGCCCGACGGGAGGGCGAGTGCGTTGGCCCCGAGTCGCTTGCCCGCGCGCAGCTCGAGGCGGTAGCCGTCCGCGCCCTCGATGCCGGAAACCATGTGCGAGAACAGCGCCCGCATTTTTTCGCGACGCGCGGGCGGGAGCTTCGAGGGCGCGAGCAGTACCCGGTCGAGCGCGGCGAGCGCGTCGCGGCCGAGCGCCCTCTCGGTCGAAGGAGGCAGGACGGCCGCCACCTGCTTCGCCAGCGCCGGAATGCCGTAGGTGATGCCCGCCCAGAGCGCCGCTGCAGTCAGCGCCAGAGCGAGCAGCGCATAGCCGTACCTGCTTTCCCACGAGTGGATCAGCCGCCCGGGCGCTTCCGACGGCAACGCGGCGAAGACCGCGTCCACTGCGTCATTGTCCCCGGTCTCGCACTGCGAGCCGTCCGGGAACTGCAGATGCCGCGCGGTGTTTCCCACGCGCGGCGAAGGCCGGACCTCCGCGATCCTGCAGCCGAAGTCGACTCCGTCGCCGCTCACGCGCAGGCGCCCGGACGGCTCGGCCCACACCAGGACTTCCCGCTGCTGCGACGTCCTTCCGTCGTAGTAGAGCGCCCTGAACTGCGTCATAGTCCGAAATCGAATCCCAGCAGGTCGCTCGCTTCGTCGCCGACCGCACCGACCTGTTCCTGCGCGGCCGCGAGGAACGCGCCGATTTCTCCGCCGGGTCGAAGGGAGATCCGCTTGAGCTGGTAGCGCGCCGTGCGCACGGCCGCCCACGGCGAGAGCAAGCCGGCGGAAAAGATCACGCCCAGGCTGTTGACGAGATAGAGCTTGAAAAGCCCTCCCGTCTTCCAGCCGCAGTCGAAGCGCAATCCGCCAAGGCGCGTGCTTTTCCAGGTGAGCCTCGCGAGCGCGCCGTCGCGGTACGCCGCGAACCAGATGTAGAACGGAAGCGCGCCCAGGCCGAGCGTGACGACCGATCCGGCGAGGAATACCACGAACATCAGGGCAGACTTGAGGTAGACGAGGTAATAGGCGCCCGCGGAGGCGTCGAATGCGAACGGCGTCGTCCCGTACGTGCTGTGCTCGAGGAAAAACCGCCTCTTGCGGTACGCGTAGTAGGGATACAGCAAGCCGAGCGTGAGCGGGACCAGGACGATCGGCAGGGTGAGGAGCCTGGCCATCTCCCCATAGCCGGCGCGAAAGTCGAAGCGCACGTTGCGGTGCGCGGAATTCACGGCGTTGAAGCGCGATGCGCGCACGATCAGCCACGGCAGCACGCCCAGGAAAACGAGCGCCATCGCGAGCCCCGCTAGCGGGTTGATCCTTCCGACAAGGGAGTAGATCGCAAAGCCGCCGACGACGACGATCCGGCCCTTGAGAATCGCCTTCGGGTCGGCGAGGTACTCGAACGCCGAATCCCCGAGCAGGGTGTTGCCGTAGAAATAGCGCTTGCGCCGGACCTTCGCCCACGCCGAGTAGATGCCCAGCGTCACGATGGACAGGCAGATGTTGACGATCCAGATGCGGAAGTACTCCCCGGCCTGGCCGGTAAACCTGAGGGAAACGAAGTCGCTTGCAGCGGACTGCGCCGCGTCGGACGGATGTGCCACGAGCCCTCCCGGATTCTTGTCGCCGGCATCCCGAATGGAAAGAGAAGCGCAGCATAGACGTTCGCCCCCGCAGGCTCAAGGAATTCTGGAACTGGGTTATATTCGAAAAGCGATGTCCCGGCGGCGGTCCTGCGGGGCTTGAAGCGCCGGGAATCCAACCCCATATCGGCGCGAGTGACGAGCGGGAGGCAGGCGATGAGTACGGCGGCGACCAAGGAAACCCTGGGCTTCCAGGCGGAGGTCAAGCAGCTCCTCAACCTCATGATCCACTCCTTGTACGGCAACAAGGAGATCTTCCTGAGGGAGCTCGTTTCGAACGCCTCCGACGCTGCCGACAAGCTGCGCTTCGAGGCGCTTTCCGGAAACGCCTTGTACGGCCCGGACGCCGAC
>VBCT01000256.1 GCA_005882235.1 Betaproteobacteria bacterium | reverse complement strand
GCCGATGCTTGTCAATCCTGATTTTTTCCGCGATCGCGGCCTGCGCCTTCGCCCAGGCGCCCAGCGCCGAGTACACGCCGGAAGTCGGCCAGTCGGGCAAGGACGTCGTGTGGGTACCCTCGCCGCAGGAACTGGTCGACAAGATGCTCGAGATGGCGAAAGTCACCCCCAAGGATTACGTGATCGATCTCGGCTCGGGTGACGGCCGTACGGTGATTACGGCCGCGAAGCGGGGCGCGCGCGCCCTCGGCGTGGAGTTCAATCCGGACATGGTCGCATTGTCCAGGCGCAACGCCGCCAAAGCCGGGGTGAGCGACAAAGCGACCTTCGTTGAAGCCGACATATTCCGCAGCGACCTGTCTCCTGCCACCGTGATCACCCTGTTCCTGTTGACGGACCTGAACCTCAAGCTCCGCCCGACGATCCTGACGCTCAAGCCCGGAACCCGCGTTGTCTCGAACACCTTCAGGATGGGAGACTGGGAGCCGGACCAGACCGTCGAGCTCGGTTGCGATACGTATTGCACCGCCTATTTGTGGATCGTGCCCGCACGCGTCGAGGGCCGCTGGAAAACCGCTCGGGGCGAGCTCGCACTCAAGCAGGAATTCCAGAAGGTCTCCGGAACGCTCAATTCCGGAAATGTCGCGGTGCCGATCTCCAGAGGCAATTTGAGCGGCGATCAAATCAGGTTCGTCGCTGCGGGCGCCGAATATCGCGGCCGCGTGAACGGAAACATGATCGAGGGGACCGTGAAGTCGGCGGGAAAATCGGCCGACTGGAAAGCCACGCGCTGACCCGCACGTCCCGTTTTCCGGGCAGCGCGCGCGGCGCATTACGCTCCGCGCGAATTCGCGGAGGAAGTCGAGACGGGCTAATCGATCTTGGCCCCGACGGCTTTCACGACCTCGCCGTACTTGGCGTACTCCGCGCGGATGAGCGCGGCGAATTCCTCTGGCGTGGAAATGAAAGGCTCGAGCCCGCCGACGCTGCGCACTTTTTCGCGCATGTCTGCGCCGGAGAGCAACCGGTTGATTTCGCCGTGCAGCCGAGAGAGCACGGGGGCCGGTACTCCGGCGGTCGTGAAGATTCCGATCCACGCGGTAACCTCGAGGCCCGGAAAGACCTCGCTCAAGGTAGGAAGGTCGGGAAACGTCGCTGAGCGCTTCTTGCCGGCGACGGCGAGCCCGCGCAGTTTTCCCGCCTTGATGTGCCCCGTCACGGAATTCCCGCCGAACATGACCGGTACTTCTCCCGCGAGCAGGGCGATGGTTGCGGGGCCGCCGCCCTTGTACGGCACGTGGATGAGCTCGATCCCGGCGCGTCTTTTGAGCATTTCCATGGTGAGATGATGCTGGCTGCCGTTGCCGATCGAGGCATAGGCGAGCGGCGGCTTCGCGCGGCGCGCGTATTCCAGGAATTCCTGCAGGTTCTTGACCGGCAACGCAGGGTTGCTCGAGAGCACCATCTGGGTCGTTACGAGCGTGGCGACGGGCGCGAGATCCTTCAGCGTATCGACGGGCAGGTTCGCGTACAGGTGCGGGCTGATGACGATCTGGCTGTCCTGCCCAAGGAGCAGCGTGTATCCGTCGGGCGCAGCTCTCGCGACGAGTTCGCTCGAGAGATTGCCGTTGGAGCCCGGACGATTCTCGACGACCACAGGCTGTCCGAGCACCTCGCCGAGCCGGGGGGAGACCACGCGGGCAATCGTATCAGTGGCGCCGCCCGGGGGATTAGGCACGAACAGACGAATCGGCCGGCTCGGGTATTGCGCCCAAGCCGCTAAAGCACACAGCGACAGAAGGAGGGCGGCCGCGGCGCATGAAGGACGGCGAAAGCGGTTCGTTCTCATGGCGTGGCTTTCATGTCCTGTCGCCATTCAGCGACGTCAAAACCCTTGAACCAAGGCACGGCACCGAGGCGACAAGGTCGTGTCGGATTTCTCCTGACAGTAGTGATCGGACACTCTCGCCAAAATTCAACAAATTGATACATTTTTGACCGCTTCGCCTTTTATAGGGGAATAAATGTGCCAGAAGTCTTGTATAGCGAAAACGATAGCACGAGGACGCGCGGGGGTGATCGATAATAGTCGGCATTGCAGTGTCCATCACAGGAGAAATATTATCTGTAGCTTCGGTCACAGAGCTGCGTAGGGGGGTGCGACGGATGAGACGGAGGATATTCCCATTCTCTAATGACCAACGTCCGGACTCAATACAGAGAGGCCTATGCGCCCCGCACCATCTCCAAGGCACTCCTCAGAGCCCTCGTGGAGGCGCTTGTCGACTTCAAGCCGGGGCTCCCTACACGATCCAGGAAGATCAGGGCCAAGGCGATCAGCGCGGGAAAGATCACCGAGCTTGAGGGACCCGAGTCGTGGAAGGTAACCGATCCTCATTCCCTGGCCGAGCTCGAGCACGTCCGCGTGGAGCTCTTGCTGACGTCGGCAGAACACCGCGGTTGCGAGCTTCACGTTGAGTTCCGCAGCGGGCACATCACTTTGGGCGTCTCGGATAATGAGACCGGCTGGGGCAGGGGCGTTTTCGAGGATACGCTCAATCTACTCGCTACTCTGGGAATCTCCTCGAGAGGGCTCAACGAGAAACTTAGAAGGGCATACCACTTTCTAGACATCTTTCAAAACGTCCTCCTGGTGCTGTCGGTCGCGGTCTTCACGCTTTGGCTCACCGGCAAGGGGATCACCTATCTTTATGCGTCTTCGGCGCTGTTCATCGCGGGTGTCATGCCGGCGATGACTCGGTCGTTTCATTTCCTTTCTCCACCCAAGAAGGCTCCGATTATTCAGGAAACGGTCGCCAAGAGCAGGAACTTTCCATGGACGGAAGCCACTGCGGTCGTTTCTTTCCTCGCGGGCGCGCTTGAATTGGCAAGAGCCCTGGTCGCCTTTGTGTGGTGAAGAAACCCTGCACGAATCGGGGAAAATGACAAAAATGTAATGCGGCGGTCAGGTCCGCGTTCGAAATGGGACTCTAGAGTGGATGCCTGCCCGGGGTGAATTTCTTTCCGCCGGGCGTCATCTCACTTAAGAGGAACGCCATGAGACTGTTTGTTCCAGCTGTCGCAGCATTGGCCCTTTCCGCCGCGAGCTTTGCCGTCACCGCCACCGTGACCGAAGCCGACATGTTTGGCAGCCCTGCACAAGCGGCGGTCGCGCAGCGCACGATCTCCATCGATCCCAAGACCCGATGGATCACGGTGGAGCGCGGCGAGGTCGTGAAATTCGTGGCGAACGGGCAGGAATTCGCCTGGGCCTTCAACGGAATGTCTTCCTCGTTCGATTTGAACCGGATCGCGCCTAGCGGGACTCTGGATCGGAACCTGAAGGTCTACGTCTGGCCCAATGCAGAGGACCTGTCGGACAAGTAGTAAGCACGTCTGAACGCGCCGTCGCTATCGGCCGACGGCGTGGTTCCCTTCTACATCGCCGAGCGATGACACGCTCGGCGTCTGAGTTCCCGCTGTCTTTTGTCCAGACCTGCCGGCGCGTGCCGCCGGGCTTTTCGGCGAAGATCCCTGCGCCCCGTTTTTCGCCGGGATATGACACAATCACGGCCACAATTCGAGTCGCCGCGGTGCATACCGGGAGAGCGCGTGTCGGAACCTGCCGTTCAGATGGACCTGAGCCTTCAGGTCGGCAAGTACGACGTTCAAAAGGCGATCGGCAAGGGCGCGACCGGTATGGTGTACCTCGCCAAGGATACCTTTACCGGAGGTGAAGTCGCGCTCAAGACGATCGAGCCCGAAGTATTCCGGGATCCCGAATTCGGCACGGTGTACCGCTCGCAGTTCCTGAACGAGGCTTCGCTCGCTGGAAAGCTCAGGCATCCGCACATCGTGGCGATCCTCGACGCGGTGGTCCAGGAAGACTCCGGCTACATCGCCATGGAATTCGTCAAAGGGGGCGATCTTTCCAGGCACGTTGCCGCGGGTAAGCTCCTCCCGGTCGCCGATGTCTTGCAGATCGCCTTCAAGTGCTGCGGGGCGCTCGAGTACGCCGCCAAGGAAGGCATCGTCCATAGCGACATCAAGCCGGCGAACCTCATGCTCGCCGAAGGCACCGAGGTGAAGATCTCGGATTTCGGCGCGGCCTACCTGCGCAAGAGCCAGGTCGTTCAGACCGCGGCGATGGGTTCGCCTTACTACATGTCGCCCGAGCAGATCGCGGGCAAGGAGCTCAGCTTCCACAGCGACATGTACTCGCTCGGCGTGTCGCTCTACGAACTGCTCACCGGCAACAAGCCTTTCACGGGGGAGACCATCGAGATGCTGGTGCAGAAAATCCAGAACCAGGATCCGAT
>VBCT01000185.1 GCA_005882235.1 Betaproteobacteria bacterium | reverse complement strand
CCGCGCCTTTCGGAGCTGCTCGGCCAGCCGATCGTGATCGAGAACCGGGGCGGAGCGGCGGGAACCATCGGCATGGAGGTTGCGGCTCGCTCGGCTCCCGACGGCTACACGCTGGTCCTCGCCAACGTCGGCTCGACGGCGATCAATCCCGGGGTTTTCACGAATCTGTCGATCAACAACCTCAAGGATTTCATCCCGGTGACCCAGGTCGTCGACGTGCCGGGTGTCCTCATCGTGCACCCGTCGGTTGCGGCCAACAGCATCAAGGAGCTGGTCGCCTACGTGAGGGCGAACCCGGGAAAGCTGAACTACGCCTCGCCCGGGAGCGGCAGCCAGAACCGCCTCGAGATGGAGATCCTCAGGACGGCCGAAGGCGGGATGGACATGGTGCACGTGCCTTACAAGGGCGGAGCGGGTCCCGCGGTGACCGGCCTGGTCGCGGGCGAAACGCAGATGATGTTCAGCACCGTCTCCTCGGCGATGGGCCATATCAAGAGCGGGCGGCTGAAGGCGCTGGCGATAACGAGCCCCCAGCGCATCAGAGAGCTTCCGGAGGTGCCCACCATGAAGGAGGCCGGCTATGTCGACGGCTCGTCGGGCTCGTGGCAGGGCGTGCTCGTTCCCGCGGGCACACCTCGCGCGGTCGTGGATCGGTTGTTCGAAGTGCTCGTGCAGACGATGAAGACGTCCGACGTAATCGAGCGCCTCGCGAAGGGCGGCGCCGAGGCGGTGACCAGCGTCTCGCCGAAGGCATTCGCTGAGTTCGTCGCGGCGGAAACCCGGCGCTGGGGCAAAGTGGCAAAAGAATCCGGGGCGATCGCCGACTGAGGCGAACGCCGCTTCCTTTCCGACGTACGCACAACTGGAGACAAGCGAATGGCAAACGCAGGGATGGTGGGGCTGGACTGGCAGCAGCGCATCAACTGGGACCGGCTGCGCAAGTACCGCCTGGAACGCGCGCGCGCGCGCATGAAGGCGGCAGGCCTCGGCGCGATGCTGCTCATGTACGACGAGAACGTGCGCTACGTCACCAGCACCCTCACGCCGGGCTGGAACCGCCTCAAGCCCGGGCTGCGCTACGCCATGCTCTGCGGCGATGACGCCCCGGTGCTGTTCGAGCAGGGCGACATCGGCATGCAGATCGAGCGCCATTCGCCGTGGATCCCGAAGGACCACGTGCGCTGGTCCTACGCTTGGATCAAGGGCGCGGCCGGGCCCGCCTCGCTCGCCCAGGTGAAGAAGTTCACCAATGCGGTCAAGCAGGAGATGAAAAAAGCGAACGTCGCCGGCATGAAACTGGGGGTCGACTTCATCGACATCAACATGCTCAAGGTCTTCGGCGAGGAGAGAATCGAATGGACCGACGGCATGACGCCGATGATGGAGGCGCGCGCGATCAAGAACGAGGATGAACAGGAGGCGCTGCGCATGGTGGGCGCGATCGGCGACGCCGCGCACTGGGAGTTCATGAAATTCCTGCAGCCCGGCCGGACCGAGAACCAGTTGACCGCGCACATCATGCAGTACCTGTACTCCGTCCCGGGGATGGAGGACGTCGAGGACGTGATCGTGTCCTCGGGCCCGAACACCTGGCCGAACTGGCGCAACTTCTCCGACCGCATCGTCAAGCCCGGCGACATCGTGTTCATGGATCTCGCCGCATTGACCTGGAACGGCTACAAGTCCTGCTACTACCGCACCTACTGCGCCGGGAAAGAGCCGACCAGCGAGCAGAAGGACATCTACGCGACCGCGCTCAAGTGGCTGTACGACTCGATCAAGGCGGTGAAGGTCGGCACGACCACGCGGGAGATCGCCGCGAAATGGCCCTCGGCGAAGGAAGCCTGGGGCTACGCGGAGGAGGATCAGGCCGCGGCGAACCTCTGGGGCCACGGCCTCGGGCTCGCGCAATACGACCAGCCTGTCATTTCGCGCATCTGGTCGCTCGATCACCCGATCGAGATCAAGGAAGGCATGGTGTTCGCGCTCGAGACCCAGCACGGCAAGAAGTTCGAGTGGGGCGTGCGCATCGAGGAGATGCTGATCGTGCACAAGGACGGAATCGAGATCATCTCCAGCTTCCCGGTCGAGCAAATCACCGTGGTGGATCCGATGCCGGGCTACTCCACTCTCGCCGGCCGTTGAAGCCCGTGCAGCGTCGCATAAGAGACGCCAGGTGAGCGGAAACGGGATGCGGACGGCGGTGCTTCATGCGCCGCGGAAGCTCGACCTCGTCGACCGCTCGAAACCCGTCGCCGGGTCCGGCGAAGTCGTCGTACGCACCGCCGCGACAGCGGTCTGCCACACCGACCTTTCGATCTACGTAGGGGAGCACCCGGGAGTCAAGTATCCGGTGGTGATGGGCCACGAGTCGACCGGCGTGATCGATTCGTTGGGCGAAGGCGTATCGGAAGTGAAGCCGGGACAGCACGTCATCATCAATCCCATCATCGCCTGCGGCCGCTGCGACTCGTGCCTGCGCGGGGCCGGCAACCTTTGCCGCGTGGCGGGGCTCTTCGGGCGCGAGGTCGAAGGCTCGCTCAGCCAGTACGTCAAGCTCCCGTCGCAATACATCCATGTCCTGCCTCCGCGCCTGCCGCTGGAGCAGGCGACGATCATCGAAACGCTCGCCACGGTGCGCCACGCTCAGCATCGCGTGGGCGTCTCCACCGGAGAATCGGTGGTCGTGCTGGGCCAGGGCACCGCCGGCCTCTTGCATGCGCGTCTCGCGGTGCTCACCGGCGCGACGGTGATCGCCGTCTCGCGCACTCGCTGGAAGCTCGAGATGGCGGAACGAATGGGCGCGCATCACGTCGTCGAAAGGGCGGTCGACAAGGCCGTGGAGGAAGTGCGGCGCCTCACCGGCGGCAAAGGCGCGGACGTCGTGATCGACGCCGCGGGGGGCGCGGAGACCCTGCGCGCGGCGATCGACATGCTGCGCCCGGGCGGACGCTTCTCGGCTTTTGCCGTAAGCCACGAAACGGTGCGCGGCTTCAGCACTTTCCCGCTCTACTTCGCCGAGATCAGCATTATCGGCTCGCGGGCCCTGACCCCGCAGGACATGAATCCGAGCATCCAGCTCGTCGCCTCGGGAGCGGTCGACGTCAGCGGATTCATCACCGCCAAGTACCCGCTCACCGATTCGGCCGCGGCGTTCGAGGAATACGAGCGCAATCCGAGTCGCATCCTGCGGATCGTCATCGATTCCGGGAGCTAAGGACCATGCTTCGGATGGTCGTTCCCCTGAGTGCACCCGAAGCGTCGGACCCCTCGCGCTTCGGCGCGAAGGCGGCGAACCTCGCCGCCTTTGTGCAGGCGGGCCTGCCGGTACCCGCGGGCTTCTGCGTCGACGCGCGGGCGTATCGCATCCAACTCTCTGCGCTGGGGCTCGAGGAATCGGCGCGCGGAGTGTTTTCCTCGGAAGACCGGCCGCGTGCACGTCGCTGCGCGCTGGAGACCAAGCTCGGCCTCATGCAGGGCGCGATCGTGCCGGAGGTGCGCGAAGCCTTGCTCTCGGCTTGGCGAAGCATCGCCGGAGAAGGACGCCCGGGAGTGGTGCGCTCCTCCGCTCTGGTCGAGGACCGCGCCGCCTCGAGCTTTGCCGGCCAGTTCCAGAGCTACCTCGAACTGGAAAGCGACGAGGACTTCCTCACTGCCGTGCGCGCCTGCTGGGCGGCGCTGTGGTCAACGCGCGCGCTCCGCTACATGGCGACTCACGGTCTGGATTGCGCCGACACCGCGATGGCCATCCTGATCCAGCCTCTCGTTCCCGCGCGAGCCGCGGGCGGCGGCCTGTCGCGCACCGCGAGCGGCGAAATGCTGGTGAACGCGGCCCCGGGGCTGGGCGCTGCCGTCGCGCAGGGCGAGGTGGTGCCGGACCGCTACGTGCTCGATCGCGCAGGGCGGGTGAAGGAATCGGCGCTCGGCCAGAAATACCACGCGTTGAGTTGCGCCCACGGCAGGCGGGCGTTCTCGCGCGCGCTCTTCGGTGCGCCTTGTCTCGATGACGAGCAGATAGCCGAGCTCGGCTCGATGATGCGCAAAGCGGAAGAGCTCATCGGAGAGCCCGTCGAGATCGAGTGGGCGATGGACGAGACGGGTATCAAGCTCCTTCAGGCACGGCCACTGAGTGTCGGGGAACCACAGGTTCCCGACGAGATCTGGCTCGCGCATCCGCGGTTGGACGGACACCCTTCCGGTATCGGCTGGGGCGAAGGTCGGGCACGCGTTGTCAATTGCGAGTGCGAGCTCGAGCGCGTCGGCCCGGGCGAGGTGCTCGTCACCACAGTCGCCGGGCCGGCGCTTTCCGAAATCCTGCCGCACGTCTCGGCCGTGGTGGCGGAGCTGGGCGGCAGCACGTCGCATCTCGCCTCGCTCGCGCGGGAACGCGGCGTGCCCATGGTGCTCGGCGTGCTCGACGCAACGCGGCGCATCCCCGACGGATCCACCGTCGCGGTCGACGGAGTTTCCGGCGTGGTGAGGTGGATGCAGTGAAGGCGAAGGTGGTCATCACCGACTACGTCTGGGAATCGCTCGATGTGGAACGGAAGACTCTCGGCGATCTCGCCGAGATCGTCGCTCTGAAAACGAAGAAACCCGAAGAATTCCTGTCCGAAGCCCGCGACTGCGACGCGCTCCTCAACACCTACGCGGGACCGATCACCGCCGAGGCGATGGCGGGCATGCCCAGGTGCAAGATCATCGCGCGCTATGGAATCGGCGTGGACACCATCGATCTGGATGCCGCCACGCAGGCCGGGATCATCGTCACCAACAATCCCAGCTACTGCATCGAGGAGGTGGCGGAACAGACGATGGCCCTGATCCTCGCGTCCGCGCGCAAGATCCCGTTCTACGACCGAATGGTGAGAAACGGCCGCTGGGAAGTGCCCCCGGGCAAGCCCATATACCGGCTCGCGGGGCGGACGCTCGGCCTGGTCGGGTTCGGCAACATCGCGCGAGCGGTCGCGGTGCGGGCGGCGGCCTTCGGGCTCGCTGTGCTCTACAGCGATCCCTTCGTGAAGGAGGGACAGTTCAAGGTCCCCGGAAGGGCCGTCGATCTGGACACGCTGCTGCGCGAATCGGATTTCGTCTCTCTGCATCCACCCCTCACCCCGCAGACGCGAAAGATGATCGGCGAGGACGCCTTCGGAAAAATGAAACGGACGGCCTTCCTGATCAACTGCGCACGCGGGCCTATCGTCGATACCGATGCACTGGTTCGCGCCCTGGACGCGAGGAAAATCGGAGGCGCCGCGCTCGACACCGTGGATCCCGAGCCGCTTCCCGATCCTCATCCTCTGCGCGGGCGCGACAACGTCATCCTCAATCCGCACGTCGCCTGGTACAGCGAGCAGGCGATGGCGGGGCTTCAGGCCGGGGCCCCGGGCGAAGTGCGGCGCGTGCTCTCGGGAGAGTGGCCGCTGAACGTGGTGAACCGGGCGGTAAAGGCGAAGAATCGGGCGGGCTTGTAGTACAGTATTCACGCTAGGAGGAGATCATGATTTTCGTACGCACCGCGGTCTTTGCGCTCGCCTGTGTGATTTGGGCGGGCGGGGCTTTCGCTCAAGGGAAGTGGACGAAGCTCGCGGCCTTCCCTGAGCCGGCGGAAGAGCTGCTCGGCGCCTCGGCCGGCGGGAAGATGTACGTGTTCTGCGGCCTCGCTCCGGGATGGAAGCCGATCGGCATGGTGTACGAATACGATCCGGCGGGCGACAAGTGGACGAAGAAAAAGCCGATGCCGCTCGCTTCGCACCACGTCTCCTTTACCGAGTACAAGGGCAAGATCTACGCGTTCGGCGGGTTCGTGCTTCCGCAGTCGGGTCCCGCGGCCTGGGTCCCGATCGACAACGCCTGGGAGTACGACCCTGCGACCGACAACTGGAAGGCGCTCGCGCCGCTGCCGACCAAGCGCGGATCGCCGGTCGCTGTCACGGTCGGGGACAAGATGTACGTCATCGGCGGCGCGACCACGCTTCCGGGATCGACCGCGGTCCACCCGGCGCGCCCGCATTATTCGGTCGGGGCGGTCGAGGAATACGATCCCGCCGCCAACACCTGGCGCGCGCGCGCGCCGATTCCGACGCCGCGCAATCACGCCACGGCCGGCGTGGTGGGCGGAAAGATCTACGTGATCGGCGGGCGCGTCGGCGGCGCCTTCGTCTCGAGCGGGAGCAGCAACGTCGGCATCGTCGAGGAATACGACCCGGCGACGGACGCATGGGGCGCGCCGCGTGCGCGCATGCCGAGCGCGCGCAGCGCGATGTCCTCGGGCACCTGGGGCGGAAAGATCTACGTCACCGGCGGCGAGGGACAGGATTACGTAAGTATGTTTGCTTTCCGGGCGCTCGAAGCGTACGACCCTGGGACGAACACCTGGACGGTCCTTCCCAACATGCCGGTAGGGCGCCATGGACTCGCCGGGGCGGTCGTCGGCAGCCGCCTGCACATGGTGAGCGGAGACGTGCAGTCGGCAGGCACCGGAGTGCAGGTCCACACCGAGTCGCACGACGCTTATGAGTTTGACGGCGGAAAGAAATGATCCGCTCTTGATCTCGTAAACTCACTCCTTGCGAACCCAGGTCTGGGACCGGCCAAGGAGCGGTATACCGATGAAGCCGCGGACTACGAGTTTGCGCCCGTCATCGAGCAGCGTGATACGGCATTTGTACACTTGTCCCTCGTCGGGGTCCAATATCTGGCCGGTCGAATAACCGTCCCCCGATCGCCGCACGCCGCGCAGGATGATCATCCCGACGACCGGCTTGTCCTTCAGATCGCCTTGACACAGGTCACACAGCGGATGGGCATCCGGCGCAGGCGGAGAAAACACGGCGACTACCGTGCCGATGTACTCGCCGTTGACCTCCTCGACACGGACCAGGCCGCCGGGTTGCCCCGTGCGGTCGCTGACGGTCTGCCACAGGCCTGCGGGGGTCGATTCTTGGCCCCAGGCCGGAGCGCACCAGACCAGGATGAGGATGAAGAAATGCCTCAGCAACGTAGACCTCACCGGACTATTTTCCGGGAATGACGGGGAGCAGAAGGTGGGAGGCGCGGCTTCCCCCGGTGTATAGCACGTTGGTTCCGGTGTTGTAGTCCGCGCCGTAATGCGTATACGGAAAACTGCCCACGCCGTCGCGGGGCTGGATGTCGAGGCGGATGCGATGGCCCTTCTTGAAGACCATGCACGTCGGCCAGATTTCCACGTCGATGCGAACCACTTCATCGGCCTTCAGCCACTGGCGGTCTTCATGCGCGTGGTAGGGGCGATAGGGCAGGGTAAGCGACGGGTCTAGCCTGCGGTGCGACGCGCGCAGCCAGCCCTTGGCGACCGGGACGGGCTGGCTCTGCTGGCCGAGCTCGAAAACGTCTTCGCCGTTGGCAGCGATGTTGCGCAGCGTCGCGAAAACATCCATGTCCTCGGTGGTGCTCGAGACCCACAGCACCAGCACGACGGGCCCGGTGACCTCCGTGTCCTCGGTCAGGGCCGCGCTTTCGAACGAAACGCCCATGCGGGGAAGGTTGCCGGTGAGCGCGGTCGACGTCCACGAGGCCGAAGCGACGCCCGCCTTGCTCATTGCGCTCGCCGGGTAAGAGAGCGAGCTCGCTCTTTTTGGCGCGTCTGCGACGAGCGATCCTTCCGTCTCTCCGTCGCCGCTCGCGCGCGGCTCGAGGTAGAACTTCGTCCAGCGGGTGCGCGCGATTGGCCACTCTTTCTCCTCGCGCCATTCGTAATTTCCATGACCGCCCTTTCGGATGAGGAGCTTGACCGGGGGCTCGCGCATGATCCCGGTATCGCTGCCCTTCAGCCAGTGATCGAAGAAGCGCAGCTGGTCGGTGCGGCCTTCCTCGGAGTAGAACGGGTGGTAATGCGTGCCAGATAGCCCTCGGTGTTGCCGCGCAGATGCAATCCCATGCCGCTCCAGTTGCCGGCGCTGTAGAGCGGAACGTCGATATTCTCCCACGCTGCCTGGCGGCCCCGCCACCATTCCCCGTCGAGGTTGTTGCGCATGGTGTCCCACAGCCAGGGCGTGGAGAACGCGTCGGTCGCCGAGCCTTGAGGCTTGCCGAGCAGGTGGTGGGCCATGTGATTGTTCCACCAGTTGGTGGCGAAGCCGAAGGAAAAGATTCCGCCGTGATAACCGAAGTCGCGGTACATGTCCGCGGCGCCTTCCCACGGGATCATCGCCTTCAGCGACGGCGGCCTGAGGCTCGCGACCAGCCACTGCGTCATCGCATAGTAGGAGATGCCGTTGGTGCCGACCCGGCCGCTGCTCCAGGCCTGCTTTCCCGCCCACTCGATGGCGTCGAAGAAATCGCGCGCCTCGGAGGGCGACCAGGGATCGGTCCTGCCCGGGGATTTTCCCGAGCCGCGGCCGTCGACGCGAAGAGCGACATAGCCGCGCGGCACCCACCACGACGGGTTCACCGCCTCCCAGTTCATGTAGGGGTTCGGCGCCTCCTCGAGATCCGGAGGCGGAATCCACAGCTTGTCCTTCTGGTAGGAGCCCAGATTGACGACGACCGGAAACCGCCCGGTCGATTTCGGACGGAACACGTCGGCCTTTAGGCGCGCCCCGTCGCGCATCGGAATTTCGAGGTCCTTCTCGACGACGAGGTCGAAGCGCGGCTGCGATACGCCAACGCTTGTTTTCGATTGCTTCGCCAAGGCGTGGAGCCGTTATTCGATCCTGATTCCTGCCTCGCGCAGGAAATCGCCCCAGGCGTGCGTTTCCTTCTCCACCAGCTGCTGGAACTGCGCCGGCGAGGACGAGAGCGTAACGTCGAGCATTTGCTTGGACAACTGCTCCTTCATCTGCGAGTTCGACAGGATCGCCGCGACCGACCGATAGATCTTGTCGACGATAGGCTTCGGCGTCGCGGCAGGCGCGAACATTCCCTGCCACGCATTGGTGCCGATTCCGGGGAATCCCTGCTCGGCCATCGTCGCGACGTTGGGAAGCTCGGTGAGGCGGCTCGGCGCGGTGGTGGCGATCGCCTTCATCCTTCCGGAGCGAACGTGCGGCAAGGCGGAGGAGAGGTTGAGAAACGCCACCGGCGCCTCGCCCGCGATGATCGCCGGGATCATCTGGCCCGCGCCACCCTTGTAGGGAATATGGGTGAGCGTGATCGCCGCGGCCTTCTGGAGTTTTTCCATGTCGAGATGCGGGTAGCTACCCAGTCCCGCGGACGCGTAGTTGATCTTTCCGGGGTCCTTTTTCGCGAGTGCGATCAGATCGGCGACCGAGTCGGCGGGAAAACCCGCCGTCGTCGCGATGATGTGCGGAATTTCGACCAGTTTCGCGATGCCCACCAGATCGCGAGACGGCTTGATCTGCAGCTGATGCGCGAAGGTGTTTTCGTTGATGGTGTTGGTGGAGACGTTGCCGACGAACAGGGTGTAGCCGTCCGCGGGCGCCTTCGCAACGGCTTCGAGAGCGAGGTTGCCCGAGGCGCCGGGACGGTTCTCCACGAGAACGCTCTGGCCAAAGGAGTCGGTCAGTTTGGCGGCGACGATCCGCGCGATGATATCGGTTGCGCCGCCCGGGGCGTAGGGTACGAGGATCTTTATCGGTCGGGCCGGAAAGGAGTCGGCCGATTGCGCGGCAGCAGGGAGCGGCAGGGCCGCAAGAACGGCGGACAGGATGCCTGCGGAGATTCCGGGCAAGGCGCGAAGTCGGGCGCCGCCACGGCTTGCGATTCGGACCATGATCTCTCCTTGTTTTTCTTCGCCATCATAGCGCGATCCGGGTACCCCGGAAAAACCGTGCGCGCCGAAGCGGAGTCCGGCGATAAACGCCTTATAATTCCGGAACGATTACGGCGGGCCTCCCCGCATTGCAGCCCGGTGAATCTGGTCAGGTCCGGAAGGAAGCAGCCACAGCTGATCGCTGTAAGTGCCGGGGGTAAGGCTCGCCACCTATTTGGTATCTAGGATCGAGAGAAAGCCGTCATGTCCTACCAGGTTCTCGCCCGCAAGTGGCGACCGCGCACGTTCGAGTCGCTGATCGGGCAGGAGCACGTGGTCAGGGCGTTGCGCAACGCGCTGGATCAGAAGCGCCTGCACCACGCGTACTTGTTCTCCGGGACCCGCGGCGTGGGCAAGACGACCCTCGCCCGGATCCTCGCGAAATGCCTCAATTGCGAGACGGGCATCAGCTCCAGTCCCTGCGGGAAGTGTTCGGCCTGCGTGGAAATCGACGCGGGCCGCTTCGTCGACCTGATAGAAGTCGATGCCGCAACCAACACCAAGGTCGACGAGATGCGCCAGCTCCTGGAGAACTCGGTGTACGCACCGAGCCGCGGGCGATTCAAGGTATACGTCATCGACGAAGTCCACATGCTCTCCACGTCGGCGTTCAACGCGATGCTGAAGACCCTCGAGGAGCCGCCCGAACACGTCAAGTTCATTCTTGCGACGACCGACCCCCAGAAGATCCCGGTGACGGTGCTCTCGCGCTGCCTGCAATTCAACCTCAAGCAGATGCCTTCGCGCGCGATCGCCGCTCACCTCGAGGCCATCCTCGCGGAGGAAAAGCTTCCAGGGGAAGGGGGAGCGCTCAGGCTGCTGGCCGAGGGTGCGCGCGGGAGCATGCGCGACGCCTTGTCGCTTCTCGATCAGGCGATCGCGTACAGCGCAGGGAACGTCACGGAGAAGGCCGTGCGCGCCATGCTCGGCACCATCGACGACAGCTTCCTGTACTCGATCCTCGAAGGGCTCGCGCGCGGCGATTCGGCCGCCGTGCTGGCGATCGCGGAGGACATGAGATCCCGTAGCGTCGGATTCGACGGGGCGCTCCAAGACCTCGGCGCGCTCCTGCACCGCGTCGCTCTCGCTCAGGCGGCACCCGACGCCGTGGATGCAGAGGGGGGCTTGCGCGAGCGGTTGGCCGCTCTCGGGCGGGCGCTCGACCCGGAGGAGGTCCAGCTCTACTATCAAATCGCGATTCACGGACGGCAGGATCTTCCGTTTGCTCCGGACGAATTCGCAGGCTTCACGATGGCGCTCCTGCGCATGCTCGCGTTTTCCCCGGGAACGCGCGACGCAGGCGAATCGCAGCGGAACGGCACGGCAGAAAGCGAGCCCCGTGAAGGGGCAAGGCAGGCGGGGGCGAGGCAGCCGCTCGCCGGGGCGGAATTCGACGGCGATTGGCCCAAACTCGCCAATTCGCTCGATCTGGGCGGCATCGCGAAACAGCTCGCCCAGGCAAGCGAGCTCGGAAGCTTCGACGGCGAAGCGCTCGAGCTTTGCGTGCCTCCGGCTGCGAAGCATCTGGCGGAAAAGACCTACCAGGAAAAGCTTCGCGCGGCGCTCCAGGAGCGTTTCGGCAAGCCCGTGCGCCTGACCGTGAGGATAAGAGAAACCACCGGCAACAGCGCCCGCGATCGAGCCGCTGCGGCGGTCAGCCGGGACGCATTCGTACGCGACCTGGTCGAGAATTTCGACGCGACTATCGTCGAGTCCTCGATCAAGCCCGTACGCTGACGGAGAGTCATCGATGAAGGCGCAAATTGCGGGCTTGATGAAGCAAGCCCAGCAAATGCAGGAGAACATGCGCAAGCTTCAGGACGAGCTCGCCTCGATGGAAGTGGAGGGGCAGTCGGGCGCGGGCATGGTCAAGGTGGCGATGACCTGCAGGCACGATGTCAAGCGCATCAACATCGATCCGTCATTGCTCGCCGACGACAAGGACATGCTCGAGGACCTCGTGGCAGCCGCGGTCAACGACGCCGCGCGCAAAGTCGAGGCGGCGGTGCAGGAAAAAATGTCGGCCTTGACCGGCGGTCTCGGTCTGCCTCCAGGGATGAAGCTGCCGTTCTGACGAGTACGCGATGAAGTCGCCCACCGCTCTGGAAGAACTGATCGAGGCGCTGCGCTGTCTGCCGGGAGTCGGACCCAAGTCCGCGCAGCGCATCGCCTATCATCTGCTGCAATACGACAAGACCGGGGCGGCGAGGCTCGCGCAGTCTCTGCACGGGGCGCTGCAGAGCATCCGCCGCTGCGCCAAGTGCAACAGCTTCACGGAGCTCGAGCTGTGCGCCTTGTGCGGGTCTCCGCGGCGCGATCCCTCTCAGCTTTGCGTGGTCGAAACGCCGGGGGATCTGCTCATGATGGAGCAGACCCTGGCGTATCACGGCCTTTATTTCGTGCTCATGGGACGCCTTTCGCCGCTCGACGGCATCGGGCCCCGGGAGATCGGGCTCGACGTCATGCAGCGGCGCCTGGCCGACGGGGAAGTCAAGGAAGTCATCGTCGCGACCAACTTCACGAACGAAGGCGAGGCGACCGCGCACTACATCAGCGAAATGCTCAAGGGCCGCGACCTGCGAATTACCCGGATCGCGCGTGGCGTGCCGGTGGGCGGCGAGCTCGAGTACGTCGACACCGGGACCCTCGCGCAGGCCTTCGTCGAGCGCAGGCTGCTGTGACAAAACCCCTGGAAGGGCTGAAGGTGATCGAGTTGGGACAGCTGATTGCCGGGCCCTTTGCCGGGAAATTCTTCGCGGAGTTCGGCGCCGAAGTCATCAAGATCGAGCCGCCCAAGGGCGATCCTCTGCGCAACTGGAGAAAAGTCCACCAAGGCACCTCGCTGTGGTGGCACGTGCAGAACCGGAACAAGAAATCGGTCACCGTCAATCTGCGGACCGCCGAAGGGCAGGGGATCGTGCGCCGGCTGGCAAAGGATGCCGATGTGGTCATCGAGAATTTCCGGCCGGGGACACTGGAAAAATGGGGGCTCGGCTACGAGCAGCTCGCGGCGCAGAATGCGGGCATCGTCATGCTCAGGCTCTCGGGATTCGGGCAGACCGGGCCTTACCGCGATCAGGCGGGGTTCGGCGCGATCGGCGAATCGATGGGTGGATTGCGCTACGTCACCGGTTTCCCCGACCGGCCTCCGGTACGGCCTAACCTTTCGATCGGCGACGCGCTGGCTGCGCTGCACGGCGTCATCGGCGTGCTCATGGCGCTGCGCCATCGGGGAACCCACGGAGGCAGGGGCCAGGTCGTGGATGTCGCGCTGTACGAAGCCGTCTTCAACATGATGGAAGGCGCGCTGCCAGAATACGATGTGTTCAAGGAGCTGCGCGAGCGCACCGGAAGCAACCTCACGGGCATCGTTCCGTCGAACACCTATCTCACTCGCGACGGGCAGCATGTGGTGATCGGCGCGAACGCCGACAGCATCTTCAAGCGGCTGATGAACGTGATGGAACGCGCCGATCTTGCCGGGGACCCGGCGCTCTCCGACAATGCCGGGCGGGCAAGGCGCGCCGAGGAGCTCGACCGGGCGATCGGGGAGTGGACTGCACGGCACGACGCGGAGGACCTGGTGCGAATCCTCAATGATGCGCAAGTCCCGAACGGCAAGATCTACAGCATGGCCGACATCGTCGGCGACGCGCAGTATCTGGCCCGGGAAATGATCCGAGAAGTCAGGCTCAAGGACGGCACGCCCATCAAGGTGCCAGGCGTCGTGCCCAAGCTCTCGGACACGCCGGGCGACATCGATTCGGTCGGGCCGGAGCTGGGAGAGCACACCGCGACCGTGCTCGCGGCCCACGGCTACAGCAAAAAGGACATTGCCGGCTTCAGGGAGCGCAAGGCCATCTAGCGCGCGCGAGAATGCAGCATACCTACATACATGAGGTGGTTGCCCGCGACGGCCTGCAGATCGAGCCGCAATTCGTTCCGACGGAGCAAAAAATCGAGCTGATCGACGCGCTGTCGGATACGGGGCTGGCGAAGATCGAGGTCACTTCATTCGTTTCGCCCAAGGCGGTGCCGAACCTGCGCGATGCGGAGACGGTGATGGCGAACATCAAGCGCAAGCCTTCGGTGAAGTACGTCGCCCTGATCGCCAATCTGAAGGGAGCCGAGCGCGCAATTGCAGCGCGCGCCGATGAGGTGAACCTCGTCGTTTCCGTTTCCGAAACCCACAATCGGGCCAATGTGCGCCGTTCGACCGACGCTTCATTCGAGGGATTCGGTGAAATCATGCGCGAGCTCGAGAGAACCGGAATCTCCGTGGCGGGCGCGCTTTCCACCGCATTCGGTTGTCCGTTCGAAGGCGGGCAGTCGTCGGGGCGGGTGCTGCAATTCGTCGGCCGCTATGTCGAGTTGGGGGTGCGCAGCGTCACTCTTGCCGACACCACCGGAATGGGGCATCCCAAGCAGGTCCTGGATTTGTGCTCCGCGGTGAGGGAGCGCTGGCCCGAATTGGAGCTCGCCCTGCATTTCCACAATACCCGGGGGATGGGGCTTGCCAACGTCCTCTCGGGACTGGCAGCGGGAGTCCAGCATTACGAGGCATGCCTCGGGGGGCTGGGCGGTTGTCCGTTCGCGCCGGGGGCGACCGGAAACATCTGCACCGAGGATCTGGTGCACATGCTCGAATGCATGGGGTACACGACGGGAGTGAACCTCGACAAGCTTCTCGCGGTGTCCAAGCGCTTGGGCGAGATCGTCAGCCACGAGCTGCCCGGGCAGGTCGCCAAGGCCGGAAAGACCACCGACCTGCACCCGATTCCCGGCGGGCTACACTGATTCGATATGGGGCCCGTGAGCATCAAGGGACGCGGCGCCGCGGACAACCCGCAGGGCCGCTTCGAGACGCTCGCGCGCAACCGCGAGCCGGAAGCTGACGTCCAGTCCAGGCCCGAAACGGTGGTGACGCTGCACTTGGCGCGTTCGATCATCGCGCGCAACGATTCACCGGACCTCCCGTTTGCGCAGTCGATCAACCCCTATCAAGGTTGCGAACACGGCTGCATCTACTGCTATGCACGGCCGAGCCACGCCTACCTCGGACTTTCCCCCGGCCTGGAATTCGAGACGCGCCTGTTCGCGAAGGAAAATGCAGCCGAACTGTTGCGCAAAGAACTCTCCCGTCCCGGTTACCGCTGTGAGCTGATCGCGCTGGGGGCCAATACCGATCCGTACCAGCCGATCGAGCGCGAGCACCGGATTACCCGCGGCATTCTCGAAGTGCTGTGGGAGTTCCGGAACCCGGTCGGGATCGTCACCAAAGGCTCGCTGATCGAACGCGATCTCGACCTGCTCGCGCCCATGGCGCGCGAAGGTCTGGTACAGGTGTTCGTCTCGATCGGCTCCCTCGACGGCGAGATCGCACGCACTCTGGAGCCGCGCGCCGCGGCGCCCTACCGGCGCGTCGAGACGATTCGTCGCTTGAGCGAGTCGGGCGTGCCCTGCGGCACGTTGGTAGCGCCCATCATCCCGTTCCTGAACGACAAGGACATGGAAGCGGTTCTCGAGGCCGTGAGCGAGGCTGGGGCGCGCATGGCCGGATACACGCTGCTGCGGCTTCCCTGGGAGGTGAAGGATCTTTTCAAGGACTGGTTGCAGCGAAACTATCCGCTCAAGGCGAAACATGTCATGGCGCGCATCCACGACATGCGCGGCGGGCGCGACAACGACCCGCACTTCGGCAGCCGCATGAAGGGGGAAGGGCAGTTCGCGGAACTGCTCGGCAAGCGCTTCGAGATCGCCTGCAAACGGCTGGGCTTGAACGCGGGTGAACGCAACCGCCTGGACACCACGAAATTCCGCCGTCCCAGCCCCACCCAGGGGAACCTGTTCTAAATTTATAATTAGTAAGTTACAGGAGATTACTAATGTATATCCTAGAGAAGTTCGCGCTGGCTATCTTGATCGCCGCCTGGCCTGCGTTCGCCGGCGCGCAAGGCGCAATCGAGAAGAAGGACGTGCATGTCGCCGTCGGGGGAAAAGCCTCGCTGTACTACCTGCCGCTCACGATCGCCGAGCAACTGGGATATTTCAAGGAGGAAGGCCTGAACTTGACGATCAGCGACTTTGCCGGAGGCTCGCAGGCGCTGAGGGCGGTGGTGGGCGGAAGCGCCGATGTCGTGTCGGGAGCCTACGAGCACACGCTCAACATGCAGCCCAAAGGCCAGTACCTGCAATGCTTCGTGCAGCAAGGCCGGGCGCCGCAGATCGCGATCGGAATCGTCACGGCCAAAGCGAAGGAGTACAAATCGCCGAAAGACCTCAAAGGTCTGAAGGTCGGCGTTTCAGCGCCGGGCTCGAGCACGCACATGATCCTCAATCACTTCATTTCCACCGGAGGCCTCAAGCCCTCCGATATTTCCGTCATAGGCGTCGGCCTCGGGGCGACGGCCATTACGGCCGTCAAGAGCGGTCAAGTCGACGCGGTTTCCAATACCGATCCGGTCATGACCAAACTCGAGCAGGATGGCGACATCAAGATCATCGCCGACACCCGCACCTTGCGGGGAACCGAACAGGTCTTGGGGGGTCCGATGCCGGCGGGTTGCCTCTATGCGCCGGTCGATTTCATTCGAAAGAATCCGGGCACGGTCCAGGCGCTCACCAACGCCATCGTTCGCGCCGATAAATGGATCCAGTCCGCTTCTCCCCAGGACGTGCTGCGTACGGTTCCCGAATCCTATCTGCTCGCCGACAAGGCGCTGTACCTGTTCTCGTTCAACAAGGTGAAGGAGGCCATCTCGCCGGACGGAGTCATCTCGGATGCCGGCGCGAGAACCGCGCTCAAAGTCATACCGACCTTCAATCCCGAAGTGAAGGCAAAGGAAATCAAACTCGAGCTCACCTATACGAACGAGTTCGTGAAAAGGGCGAACGCGAAGTACAAATAAAGGATGACTCCCGTCCTCGCGCTCGAGCGCGTCAGCTGCACCTTCCTGTCGCGAGACGATCCGTCGGGGCGCTATACCGCCGTCTGCGATACCACGCTCGCCATCGGTGAGGGTGAATTCGTTGCGGTGGTGGGCCCCACGGGCTGCGGCAAGACGACTTTGCTCAATGTCGCTGCCGGGTTGCTCAAGCCCTCTACCGGCACGGTAACCGTGCTCGGACGCGCGCTCGGCGGGATCAACACGCGCGCGGGCTACATGTTCCAGACCGAGGCGCTTATGCCTTGGCGAAATACCATAGGGAACGTCGTTGCCGGCCTGGAATTTCGCGGCGTGGCCCGGGAAGAGGCTCTTGAACGGGGTGACGCCTGGCTCGCGCGCGTTGGCCTCACCGGATTCGGCAAGCGCTACCCCCACCAGCTCTCAGGCGGAATGCGCAAGCGCGTCGCGCTCGCGCAGATGCTCATACTGAATCCGCAAATTCTGCTCATGGACGAGCCGTTTTCGGCCCTCGACGTTCAGACGCGGCAGCTGATGGAGAACGAGTTGCTCGAGCTGTGGTCCGCCGACCGCAAGTCGGTGGTATTCATCACGCACGATCTCGAAGAGGCGATTTCGCTATCCGATAGAGTCGTGGTGCTTTCCGCGGGCCCCGCGTCGCATCCGATCGGAGACTATACGATCGACCTGCCGCGCCCGCGCGATGTCGCCGAAATCCGCCTGACCTCGCGCTTCATAGAAATTCACACGAAAATCTGGCGCGCGATGAAGGAAGAGGTGCTAAAAGGTTATGCCCAGCAGCAAAGACAGTAGAGCGGGCGGCGGCCGGCTGCGCTTGCGCGCCTTCCAGGCGCTGCTGTTCGTCCTGCTCGTCGTGATCTGGTACGTGCTGACGAGCCCGACGCTGCTGCCGCCGATCTACTTTACCGAAGCCAACCAGGCGGCGTTCTTCTTCGGCGAGCCGGTAAAGGTATTCGCGCGCTTGTGGCAGTGGTTTGTTTCCGGAGAGATCTACGAGCATCTCTGGGTGACGCTGGTCGAAACGCTGCTCGCATTTCTCATAGGCACGGTGTCCGGCGTCGTGATCGGCCTGTGGCTCGCGCTATCGCCGACGGCCTCCGCGGTCCTCGATCCATACATCAAGGCCGTGAACGCGATGCCGCGGGTGATTCTGGCACCGATTTTCTTCGTGTGGTTCGGTCTCGGTATTGCCTCCAAGGTGGCCTTGGGGGTGACGCTCGTGTTCTTTATCGTGTTTTTCAATGTATACCAGGGCGTGCGCGAGGTCAGCCCGGTCGTGCTCGCCAATGCGCGCATGCTCGGCGCGAGCCCGCGCCAGCTCCTGCGCCATGTTTATGTGCCGAGCGCGATGAGCTGGGTGTTCGCGAGCTTGCACAACTCGGTAGGGCTTGCGTTCGTCGGAGCAGTGGTCGGCGAATATCTGGGCTCGGCAAAAGGCGTCGGCTACCTCATCCATCAGGCGGAGGGCTTCTTCGATATGAATACCGTGGTCGCAGGGATCCTGTTGCTCTCCGCGTTCGCGCTGCTTCTCGATTGGGCGGTGGGGCTGGCGGAAAGGCGCCTCATGGTCTGGCAGCCCCGAACCATCGAGACCGAGAGGACATGATGACGGCATTGCTGCGGCGCAAAATGGTTTGACAGTACTTCGCGCCGACCGCTATAATCCCGTTTCTGTACCGGGCGCGGGGTGGAGCAGTCTGGCAGCTCGTCGGGCTCATAACCCGAAGGTCATAGGTTCAAATCCTATCCCCGCAACCAACCCCTCCTGGGGTGTGCAGGATCCCCGCCCGGGGAACGCTCTTTAACAATTGAACAGCCGATAGGTGTGGGCGCTGGGTGAAAGCCAGTGACACCGGTACTTTGCGCGCAAGCGCATCGGTGTCGCACAAAGCATTAACCCAAGCTCACACCAGGTCTAGCAAGGTTTTTTTTTACCTTTGCAATGACTTTGAGTGAGTAGTGGGCTCGGCGGTAAAACGCAGGGCTCGCGCAATCGCATAGCGATTGATCAGGATTTGAATTGAAGAGTTTGATCCTGGCTCAGATTGAACGCTGGCGGCATG
>VBCT01000255.1 GCA_005882235.1 Betaproteobacteria bacterium | reverse complement strand
TAGAGCGTACCGTCGTCGTTTTTCCCATGCCGTTGCGCCCGAGCAGCGTCGCCACCTCGCCTGCGCGGATCGCGAGCTCGAGGCCGAACAGCACCTGGCTCGCGCCGTACGCGGTTTCGAGATTTTCCACCTGCAGGAGCGCGCTCATACGGTCGCGTCCTCTCCAAGGTACGCTTTCCTGACTTCGGGATGGGCGCGGATCGCCGCGGGCGCGCCGCTCGCGATGACGCGGCCCGACACGAGCACCGAGACGCGGTCGGCGAGCCGGAACACCGCATCCATGTCGTGCTCGACCAGCAGCACCGTGATGCGTGCGCGGATGCGCTCGAGGAGCGCAATCATGTTTTCCGATTCTTCCGGTCCCATGCCCGCCATCGGCTCGTCGAGAAGCACGAGCCGGGGGCGGGTGGCGAGCGCTAAACCCACTTCGAGCGCGCGCTGCTCGCCGTGCGCGAGCGTAGCCGCGACTGCAGCCTCGCGCCGCGCGAGTCCGATTTCGCCGGCGATGGCTCGGGCTTCGTCGAAAAGCAGCGCCTCTTCCGAGACGGGCCGCCAGAAAGAGAAGCTCGAGCCGCTTCTCGCCTGCACCGCCAGGGCGAGGTTGTCGAGCACGGTAAAGCGCTTGAACATGCTGGTGATCTGATAGCTGCGGGCGAGGCCTGCGCGCACCCGGGCGTGCTGCGTGGCGTGCGTGATGTCCTGACCTTCGAAAAGGATTGCGCCGCCGTCGCTGCCGAGGCTGCCGGAAATCTGGCCTATCAAGGTCGTCTTGCCCGCGCCGTTCGGGCCGATGAGGGCGTGCACTTCGCCGCGCTTCAGCTCGAGCGTGACCTCGTCGGTGGCGACGAGGCCGCCGAAGCGTTTGGAGACGTTCCTCAGCTCAAGCATGCTTCTCCCGCGCGAGCAGGCCGGCGATGCCCTGGGGAGCGAAGAGCACGATCGCAAGCAGCGCGGTGCCGACCCCCAGACTTGCGTGCTGCTGATAGTTGGGGAACATCGTGGCGAGCCAGTCGACGCGGTGGTTGGCGATCAGGTCCTCGAGCCCCAGCAGCGCCGCCGCGCCGATCACTCCGCCCCAGAGCCGTCCCACGCCGCCCAGGATCACCATCACCATGAGCGTGCCCGACTGCGTCCAGTGCAGCACGTTGGGGTTCACGTACTTGCCGTGGCTCGCGAGCAGGGCACCGGCGAGTCCGCCGACGGCGCCGGCGATGACGAAGCAGGCGAGCTTGTAGCGGTACACGGGAAAGCCGATCGCCTCTGCACGCTCCTCATTTTCACGGATCGCCTGGATCACTCGCCCGAAGCGCGAGTGCGCGAGCCGATGCAGGCTGTAAAGGCCGGCTGCCAGCGCTGCGAGTGCGGCGTAATAGAACGCAAGATCGCCGCCCAGATCGACGCCCAGCCCCACCGAGGCGCGCTCGCGCAGGCTCAGGCCCTCGTCGCCCCCGTAGGCCTTCATCGAGTTCACGAGGAAGAACACCATCTGCGCGAACGCGAGCGTGATCATGATGAAGTACACGCCGCGCGTGCGCAGCGAGACCGCGCCGATTGCGAGCGCGGCCAGGGCGGAAGCCGCGACCGCCGCCGGCCAGCCGATCCATGCGCTCGCGACGCCTTCCGACAGCAGGATGCCGGAGACGTAGGCGCCGGTGCCGACGAAGGCGGCATGGCCGAAGGAGATCATTCCGCCGTATCCTAGGATCAGGTTGAGGCTGGTCGCGGCGAGCGCGTAGATGAAGATGCGGCTGGCGAAGCTCAGGTAGTAGGTCTGGTGCTCCGCCTGCATCGCCAGCGGAAAGGCGAGAGCGAGTGCGAGAGCGATCCAGGGCGCGGCGCCGCGCATCGCCCTACCCGCGTGCAGGGAACAGTCCCTGCGGTTTGATATACAGGACCACGACCATCAGCAGGTAGACGAGCACCGAGGCGGTCGCCGGCCCGGCCGCGCTCGCGACCCGCGGCTGAAAGAATATTCCGAACAGTAGGGGTAAAAAGGCGCGCCCGATCGTGTCCACGATTCCGACCAGCAGCGATCCCACCAGGGCGCCGCGGATCGAGCCGATGCCTCCGATGACGATGACGACGAAGGCGAGGATGAGGATGTTCTCGCCCATCCCGACCTGCACCGCGAAGAGCGGCCCGAGCAGCGCGCCAGCGACGGCGCACAGGCCCGCGCCCACGCCGAACAGCAGCGTGAAGAGCCAGCGAATGTTGACCCCCATCGCGAGCGCCATTTCGCGGTTGGACGCGCCCGCGCGCACCAGCATGCCGATGCGCGTGCGCGCGACGAGCAGGTACAGGGCACCGGCAACCGCAGCGCCGACGCCGATGATGAGGAGCCGGTAGGCGGGGTAGACCATGCCCGGGAGCAGTTGCACGGGCCCGGAGAGCGCCGCGGGCACGGAGAGCGGCATGTCCGGCCCCCAGATGATGCGCACCGCTTCGTTGAAGATCAGGATGAGCGCGAAGGTCGCGAGCACCTGCGACAGATGGTCGCGCGCGTAGAGCGCGCGCAGGACCGACATCTCGAGCAGCATGCCGAGGACCGCGGTGGCCGGGATCGCGAGCAGCACACCGGCGGCGAACGAGCCGGTCGCCTGGACCAGCGTCGCGGCGAGGAAGGCGCCCAGCATGTAAAGCGAGCCGTGCGCGAGGTTGATCATGTCCATGATGCCGAAGACGAGGGTGAGTCCCGCGGCGAGCATGAACAGCATCAGTCCGAACTGCAGTCCGTTCAGCGACTGTTCGACGATCAGTATCCAGGACATGAAATGAGAAGGGAAATGAGAAGGGGGAAATGAGAAGGGGGCGATTTACGCCCCCTTCATTCTCTTTCAAGGA
>VBCT01000254.1 GCA_005882235.1 Betaproteobacteria bacterium | reverse complement strand
CCGATTTGTCAATGAAAAAGCGCGACATCGCGCGCGCAACCGACCCTCATCGCGAGCGCGAAGCGTCGCGCTACGAGCATCCGATCCCGAGCCGCGAGTTCATTCTGCGAACGCTCGCTGAAGCCGGCGTGCCGCTCACCGACGAAGAGCTCGCCCAGCGCCTCGCGATCAAGCCGAAGGAGCGCGATGCGTTCGCGAAGCGTCTCGGGGCGATGGAACGCGAGGGCCAGATCCTGCGCAATCGCAAGGGCGCGATCCTGG
>VBCT01000253.1:900-1904 GCA_005882235.1 Betaproteobacteria bacterium | reverse complement strand
CGCATCAGCCAGACCGTCCTCATCGCGCCCGAGGACGCGGGCGGTGCGCGAACCGGCCAGGTCGTCGTCGCCGAATTGACCGTGCAGCCCGATGGCCGCACCCAGCCGATCGGCCGCGTCGTCGAGGTGCTGGGAGAGGCCGCCGATCCCGGGATCGAAATCGAGATCGCGCTCAGGAAGCACGAATTGCCGTTCAAGTTCTCGGCGCAGGCCGAGGCGCTCGCCGCGAAGTTTCCGCCCGTGCCGCGTCCGGACGACGTTGCCGGCCGGGAGGATTTGCGATCGCTCGAGCTCGTGACCATCGACGGCGAAACGGCGCGGGATTTCGACGACGCCGTGTACTGCGAAAAGACGAGCGAAGGGTTTCGGCTCGTGGTCGCCATCGCGGACGTGAGCCACTACGTGCGCGAAGGCGACGCGCTCGACGTGGCGGCGCGCGAGCGCGGCAACTCGGTTTACTTTCCCCGCCGGGTCATCCCGATGCTGCCTGAGCAGCTCTCCAACGGCCTGTGCTCGCTCAACGCCGAAGTCGACCGCTTGTGCATGGTCTGCGACATGACGATCGGCGCGAGGGGCAAGATCGGCCCGTATCGCTTCTATCCTGCGGTCATGCGCTCGCGCGCGAGGCTCACTTATACCTCGGTGGCCGCGGCCCTTGCCGATCCGAAGGGCGAGGCAGCGCGGAAGCTCAAGAGCCTCCTGGCTCGTTTGCAGGTCTTGAACGAAGTGTTCACGGCACTGCTCAAGGCGCGGGAGGAGCGCGGCGCGATCGATTTTGAGACGATCGAAACCCAGTTCGTCTTCGACGGCGAGGGGCGTCTTATGCGCATCGAAAAGGTCGAGCGCAACGACGCCCACCGCATCATCGAGGAGTGCATGCTCGCCGCGAACGTCTGCGCCTCGGACATCCTCTCCAAGCGCAAACATCCGGCGCTGTACCGCGTTCACGAAGGCCCGACACCGGAGAAGCTGAAGAGCCTGCGCGAGTTTCTCAAGGGATTCGG
>VBCT01000253.1:331-855 GCA_005882235.1 Betaproteobacteria bacterium | reverse complement strand
AAACACTACGCGAAGCTGCTCGAGACCGTGCGCAAGCGTCCGGACGTGCAGCTGCTCCAGACGGTGCTCCTGCGCTCGCTGCAGCAGGCGCAGTACAGCCCCGAGAACGTCGGCCACTTCGGGCTCGCCTACGAGCACTACACGCACTTCACTTCGCCCATCCGGCGCTATCCGGATCTGCTCGTCCATCGCGCCATCAAGACGGTGCTCTCGGGCGGGCGCTACAACCCCGGCAACTGGGCGGAGCTGGGCAGCCACTGCTCGCAGACGGAGCGTCGCGCGGACGATGCCACTCGCGAGGTTGCAGCCTGGCTGAAGTGCTATTACATGCGCGACCGCGTGGGCGAAGAGTTCGAAGGCTCGGTTTCGGCGGTGACGAGCTTCGGCATCTTCGTGGCGCTCGACGAATTCTACGTCGAGGGGCTGGTGCACATCTCCGAGCTCGGGCAGGACTATTTCCACTTCGACGCGACCCGGCATCAATTGATCGGGGATCGCACACGGAAACAGTACCGTCTGGCCGA
>VBCT01000253.1:0-304 GCA_005882235.1 Betaproteobacteria bacterium | reverse complement strand
GGCGGATCTCGAGACGAGCCGGATCGATTTCGTGCTCGCGGGAGAACCTGCGGGCCGCCCGCGACGCGTTCGCTCGCTGCGCCGACGCGCGAGATCGTAAGCGTAGCGCAGGATGAAGCCGACTCGCGCCATTTTCGGATTTCACGCGGTGCTTGCGCGGCTCCGCGCCGATGCGGCGTCTGTGACGGAAATCTATCTCGATGAAGGCCGCAAGGACGCGCGTGCGAGAGACCTCGTCCTCGCCGCGGAAAAAGCCGGCGTCTCGCTCATGCGCGTTCCGACCAAGCGCCTGGACGGTTTCTAC
>VBCT01000252.1 GCA_005882235.1 Betaproteobacteria bacterium | reverse complement strand
AACTGAAGGAGCGCAACGTCTGGATCGTCGGCGCGGACGAGCGCGCCGAAAAGACGCTCTACGAGGCGGACCTGCCTGCGGCCACCGCCTGGGTGCTGGGCGCAGAAGGCGAGGGCATGCGCCGACTGACGCGCGAGCGTTGCGACCTGCTGGTACGCATCCCTATGCGGGGGAGCGTCGAGAGCCTGAACGTCTCGGTCGCGAGCGGCGTGTGCCTGTTCGAGTCGCGGAGGAGGCGCGCCGCCGCGTGACGGGGGCACGGCGTTCCAGCAGCGCAGTGATCTCCTCTATTTCCGAAGCGACGCTCTTCGATTTGCTGAACGGCACGGCGGCCCTGTCGTACCAGTAGCGCGCGTTGGCCAGGTCGCCTTCGATGCGGTGCAGAAGTCCATGGATGCGAAAGGCGAGCTTGTCGCGCATGCCCATGACGATCGCGTGGGCCTTGTTCCATTCATTCCTACGCAGATGAGAAAGAACCCTGCGATGCTTGTCGGCTGACCGGATCATGAAAGCGTCAGTTGAAGATTGCGCGCATCGTCGTCAGCGCAGCGGCTCGCCGTTGCAGAAAACCTCGATCCGCTCTCCGAATTCGTAACGCAGCGCGCCGAGCAGGCGGGTCTCCGCGCTGCGGACGCTCGGCGGCTTTCCGCTGCCGAAAGCTCCGAGGGTAAACGTGATCTCGCCCGTTTTCTCGTCGATCTGCGCCCAGGCCCTCGCCTCGGCGCGATCCAGCGCCTCGGTCACGACCCTGAGCATTTGCGCGGAGGTCACCTTCGGATCTTTGGACGCCACACGATAGTCGAAGCCGACGACGTTCTCGCAGGCTGCGAGGAGAAGGCAGACTGTGGCGATGAATCTGGCGTGTGAATTCATGGGTCCCGACCCGACCGTCACTTCTTCAGCGCCGCGCCCGTCAACTGGGCAGTCGCCGCCAGCGTCGTCTGCGCCGCGTTCAGCCCGAGACGAAAATCCTTATCGGAGTACGTGGAGTACCGATCCGTCGGCTGGTGCCAGTGGGGATTCCATCCGGCGCCAATCTGCATCCCTCGCTCGTGTTCACGAACGCTGATCGCCGGAACGAGATCCATGAAAGGCGTGGAGTCGGTATTGGTCATGTGGTGGCCGACTGCGGCGGGATAATCCGTAGCGTATTTCTCGTTGGCATCCCGGAAAAAGAAAGCCAGCCTCATGGCCTGATCCGCAAACTTCGCAGTGGACTGGAATTCCACGTTGACGTCCGCTTCGGGCCGCTGCTCCGGACTGAGCGTGCCGTCGGCCCGGGGCATGCCATGGTCGAACAGCACCATGTCGTGCTGGATCATGCCGAGCCACTTTGGCTCGGGATACCGGCCCGATCCCGGGGGATTTTCTATGCCCTGGAGTGCGGCTCGCTGCGCAATGTAGGCGCGGGCGCCGTGGAGACCCGTTTCCTCGTTGTTCCAGAGAGCGAATCGGATCGATCGCTCTGTCCGCACATCGGGACTGTTCAACACGCGCGCCAGCTCCATGACCAGAGCCGTCCCCGAGCCGTTGTCATCGACGGCTTCGCCCCAGCCTATTCCGTCCATGTGGGCGCTGATAATGTACATCTCGTCGGGCCGCGTCGCCCCGATCTTCGTGCAATACACCTCCTCGCGCGCGCCGGTGGCGCTTGGCTGCGAGTTGAGCTCGCGCAGCTTCGCATCGGGCTGCGCTTCAGGAGCGTCGTTCACGCCCGTCGGCATCGCAATGCCGCGGATTCGCGCGCCTCCGGCGCCGGCGCGGATTTCCCCACCGGCCACGGGAATGGGCACGCGGCTTTGCGGTCGCCATTGCGGCTGTGGCGCGTTGTACTCGTACTTGATGCGCCCGGTGTTACAGCCGAAGCTCTTCAGCTGGCGTTCGATCCAGTCGACCGCTGCGCGATTGCGATCCGTCCCCTGCCGCCGATCGCCGAATTCGGTCAATCCCTTGATCGTGGCCTTGTACCTCTCCAGATCAAGCCGTCCGACCAGTACCCTGACAGGGTCGTCGGCCGCAGTACCCTGGCCGAACGCGAGCGGGCACAGCGCTGTGATCAACCCGCAGACTGCACCGATGAGTAGGTTCGAGCGCATGACCTGTCCTTCCCGAAATGGTCAGCAAAACAGCCGGATATCATAGCTTCGTTCGCTTGTCCCTATGCGATACCGCCTGTGCAAAGGCGATGATGCAGCGCGCGGGTCTTGCTCCGCAGCTCCCGATTCGGTTAGAATTCAATCACTTCGACGACCGCTTCGGCGGTCGTTTGTTTTAGACTGCCAACCCTGCCGCATCCGTTCCCGCCGCGTCGCAACGGTGGAACTAGCGGGCGGCTTCATCCATAGGGAGTTCGCATGCGACATTACGAACTGTGCTTCATCGTCCATCCGGACCAGAGCGAGCAGGTGCCGGCGATGATCGAGCGCTACCGCGCCACGGTGACCTCGAAAAACGGCAAGATCCACCGACTCGAGGACTGGGGCCGGCGCCAGCTCGCCTTTCCGCTCTCCAAGGTGCACAAGGCGCACTACGTGCTCATGAATATCGAGTGCGACGCCGAGACGCTCGGTGAGCTGGAGCACTCGTTCAAGTTCAACGACGCGGTGCTGCGGCACCTGATCATAAGAATGGAACGCGCGTGGACAACGCCTTCGCCGATGATGAAGGAAGAAAAAGCGAAGTCGGTCCTCGGCCCGGGCGAAGCCCCGCGCGGTGAAGCGCCGCGCAGTGAGGCGGCCAAGCCCGCGGAGCCGGCGAGCGCCTGAGCATTGGCGCAAGCGAATCGGGTCACGGTCGCAGGCCGCCTGATCGAGCTGGATGCGCTGCGGCATACGCCCGCGGGCGTCCCGATGCTGAAATTCAGGCTGCAGCACGATTCCGTGCAAACGGAAGCGGGCGGCGAGCGCAAGGTGAGTTTTGAGATCGCTGCGGTGGCATTCGAGCGCGAGGCTAGGCTCCTTGCTAGCGCGAAGCTGGGAAGCAGCGTGAAAGTGAACGGGTTTCTTGCCGCAAGGAGCCGCTCCAGCCGGGCGCCTTTGCTGCACGCGACACAGATCGAATTCGCAGAAGGAGAGTAGACATGCCCCCACCCAGAGGTCGAGGCGGCTTCGGAAAAGGCAAGGGAAAAGGCAAGGGCCGCGACGGCAAGCGCGAACAGAAGGGCTCGAAGCAGCTCTTCAAGCGCCGCAAGTTCTGCCGCTTCACCGCCGAGAAGATCGAGTGGATCGACTACAAGGACGTCGATCTGCTCAAGGACTTCATCGGCGAAAACGGCAAGATCATCCCGGCGCGGATCACCGGAACGCGCACCCACTACCAGCGCCAGCTCTCGGCGGCGGTGAAGCGCGCGCGCTACCTCGCGCTGATGCCGTACACCGACCTGCACTGAAGGAACGGCCATGCAAGTCATTCTTCTGGAAAAAGTCGTCAACCTCGGTGGCCTGGGCGACGTGGTCAAGGTGAAGGACGGATACGCCCGCAACTATCTTCTGCCGCAAGGCAAGGCAAAGCGGGCGACGCCTGAAAGCCTCGCCGAGTTCGAGAAAAAGCGCGCTGAACTCGAGAAGGCACAATCGGAAACTCTCACGGCGGCACAGGAAAAAGGTGCAAAGCTCGAGGGTCTCATGGTCCAGATCACCCAGAAGGCAGGCGTCGACGGACACTTGTTCGGCTCGGTCACGAATTTCGACATCGTCGAGGCGCTCAAGGGGCAAGGGTTCGAGGTCGAACGCTCGATGATCCGCCTGCCGCAGGGTCCGCTGAAAACGGTAGGGGACCATTCCATCGCCGTCGCGCTGCACACCGACGTCGTAGTCCACATCAAGATATCGGTGCTGGGAGAAACCCCGCAGCAGTAACGCGAGCGCAAGCCGTTGATACGGAAGGCCCGCATCTGGCGGCTCTTTTTGTTTGTGCGTTTCCGTGCCGGACGCGGTAAAGTCTCCGCCACAGGTTTCAA
>VBCT01000245.1 GCA_005882235.1 Betaproteobacteria bacterium | reverse complement strand
CTTGTTGCAGGCTAGCCCTTCGTACAATCGGCCCTGGTTTCTGAAAACGTGACCCAGGCCGTAATGCGCTTCGGGGAGGTCCGGCCGCAGCGCAAGGACCTTCTCGTAGCAAGAAATCGCTTCATTCAGTCTGTTTTGATCCCGCATAACATCCGCGAGGTTGTAATGAGCTTCGAGCAGGTCGGGGTCGAGCACGAGCGCCTTCCGGTAGCAGGCAATCGCCTGATCCGGCTTGCCCTGGACATTGAGCACGTTGCCCAGGTTGACATATGCCGGGGAAAAGTCGGGAACCAGAGACAAGGCTTTTTCGTAACTGGCGACGGCTTCATCCCATAGGGATTGATCTTTGTAGGAATTCCCCTGATCAAAGTGCCATTCGCAAGATTCGCGCTCAAGCGTCGGCGCCCTGTCATCGTGGACGGCGGCTTTACCGACATTGTTCTCAGCCTTAAGGACATCCTGCAGCCCGGCGCGTGCCGCAGGAGCATTGGGCGCGAGAGCCAGGGCCCGCTTGTAGCAAGCGAGGGCGCGATCCAGCCTACCCTGCGCCCTGAGGGCGGCACCCAGATTGACGAGCGCGTCGACGTAATCCGGTTCGAGCGCCAGAGCGTTCAGGTAGGAAACGACGGCTTCGTTGAGCTTTCCTTGCGCCCCTAGCGTATTGCCGAGATTGTTGTGTGCAGGCGCATTCGAAGGATTGCGCGAGAGAGCGCGCGATATCAGCTCAGCGGCCCGTCCATGTTCGCCCCGCTGATGGGAGATGACGCCCAAGAAGTGCAGCGCATCGATGTTGTCCGGATCGACCGCCAGCATTCCACGGTAAGCGGCCTCCGCCTCCGACAGACGCCCTGCCTGATGGTGTTGCAGGGCTGCGTCCAGCTCGCCTGAGACGGAGACGGGTGGATCTTCGCCCGCGCCCGAAGGGCCCAGAATCGGGGGCTTTTCCACTGCCCCCTTACGGGCCCCGAAAAGCCGTCTGAGCATACGTTCAACGACCCGGTTCCCGAGGAGGCCCCGATTTGAGCGCAACCAGCGCGATCAGCTCGTAAGTCCAGGTTTCGACGAACGCCTTGGGGTATCCAGCCTCCTTCAGCGCCCATCGGAACTGGTTGCCCAAGCGCGCCTTCTTATAAATATTGAGCTTGTGGGTACGCGCGAATTGCTCGGCGCGGGAGAAGACCGCGTGGTACGTATTTCTCAGCCGCTTGGATGCCCTCTCATCGTGCGCGTCCAGACCTGCGGGGGGCGCGCGCTTGACAAGTTCCGCGACGATCGAAAGCGCAAACTCATCGATCTCCTCCGTATCGAACCACTGAAAAATTGCCATCATCGATGGAATCCAAAAGGGCCGCCAACCCCGGCACTCGATGTCGCGTTAAGCGGGGTCACGCGGCAAATCCGGGTATTTTTCTTTCGTCGACCTCGTCGATCTGATCGGGGTCGAGAAATTGCTCGGCGTAACGCAGATAGATCTTCTTGCGAACGAATATGTCGAACAAGTCCGGGTCGATATGCCCGTTCAGCCTGAAGTTCCCGAGAATCTTGAGCGATTCGGAAAGCGTCTTGCCGCGCTTGTAAGGTCTGTCCTTCGCGGTCAGTGCCTCGAAAATATCCGCGATCCCCATGACCCTTGCCTGCACCGACATCTGCTCCCGCTTCAGTCCACGAGGATAACCCTTCCCGTCCATGCGCTCGTGGTGACCCCCGGCGTACTCCGGTACGTGACTCAGATGCTTCGGCCACGGCAGCGCTTCCAGCATCTTGATGGTCGCAACGATATGGTGATTGATCTTCTCTCGCTCCTCGTTGTTGAGCGTACCCCGGGAGATCGTAAGATTCTTGATTTCATCATCGGTGAGGAAATCCGCCGTCCCTCCTGAAACGTCGATCCACTTGTACCCAGTGCCGACCCGGTTCACTCTTTCCTGCTCTTCAGGGGCCATAGCCTCACCGCCGACATTGGCGTCACGCAGAAATTCGCGATCGCCTTCGACCTGGCGCAACCTGTCCCGCAACGTCTGATCGATTTGGGCCAACCGCTTGCGCGCAGCTACCTCATCCAGCGCCGACTCGCCAAGGAGCTTGAGCTTCTCCTTCAACGAGGCGATTTCCAGATCGCGTTTCAGCACTTCGAACCGCGTATCGACGAGATTGATGCGGTCGAAGATTGTTTCCAGTTTGGTCGCCTTGTCCACGACGTGCACCGGCGTCGTAACTTTCCCGCAGTCATGCAGCATGCCCGCAATCTTGAGTTCGTAACGGTCCTTCTCGCTCATGTTGAAGTTTCCGAGCGGTCCTTCAGTCGTCTCATTGACGGCTTCGGCAAGCATCATGGTGAGCACCGGGACACGCTGGCAGTGTCCGCCGGTATACTTGGACTTCTCGTCGATCGCGGTGTTGATGAGCTCGATGAAAGACTCGAACAGCTCCTCCAATTGATTGATGAGGTTCCGATTGGTGAGCGCGATGGCGGCCTGAGATGCGAGCGATTCCGCCAGGCGCTGGTCCGAATGCGAGAAAGGCCCGATCTCGCTCGTCGCGGGATCCACGCTGTTGATAAGCTGAAGGACGCCGATTATCTCGCTCTCGTGGTTCTTCATCGGCACGGTGAGGAACGCCTTCGAGCGGTACCCGGTCTTTTTGTCGAAATTGCGCGTCCCGGAGAAGTCGAAACCCTC
>VBCT01000268.1 GCA_005882235.1 Betaproteobacteria bacterium | reverse complement strand
GTGACCGCCTTCGCCGCAAGGAGGATCTTCTCGAGCAGGTGGTCGATGTCCTTTTCCTGCGACAGCGCCGCGCCTATCTCGTTGAGTTGCTCAAGGCGGCGAAACAGATCTTCAACGGTCTCCAAGAGCAATCCCCGGTCTGAGCGGCAGCCGGCGTGGAGCGAGCCGCTACTTGATACAGACCGCGCGCACCTGCGGCATATCGGTAATTCCCTGAAGCACCTTTTCGATCCCGTCCATCTTCAAGGTTCGCATGCCTTCCTCGAGACTGACAGCGAGGATTTCGGCGACACGTGCGTGCTCCTGGATAAGCCTCTTGAGAGTCTCGGAAGCGATCAGCAGTTCATGGAGGCCGACTCGGCCTTTGTAGCCGGAATTGCCGCAGGCTTCGCAGCCCTTGGCCCGATAGAGGGTAAAGTGACCTTTGTCGCCGGCGTAGCTTCTCGCCAAATCCCTGTAGACGTTCTCATAAGCAGACTTGGCGTCCTTCTTGAACGATCCGGTGTTGAGCAGCTCGGAGCAGTATTCCTGGAGCATGTGCTTCATCTCGTCGGCGCCCGGCGCGTAAGCCTGCTTGCATTTGCCGCACAGACGCTTGGCCAGCCGCTGCGCTAGGATCCCGAGCAGCGCGTCGGCAAAGTTGAACGGGTCCATGCCCATGTCGAGCAGCCGGGTGATCGACTCCGGAGCGCTGTTCGTGTGCAAGGTGGCGAACACGAGGTGGCCCGTCAGCGACGCTTCTATACCCGTGGAGGTTGTCTCCTTGTCGCGCATCTCGCCGACCATGATGATGTCCGGATCCGCCCGCAGGAACGATTTCATCACGACTGCGAAATCGAGGCCGGCCTTCTTGTTGACCTGGACCTGACGCAGGCCCTTCTGCGTGATTTCGACCGGATCCTCCGCCGTCCAGATCTTGGTATCAGAAGTATTGAGAAACCCGAGAACCGAGTGGAGCGTCGTCGTCTTCCCCGAGCCCGTCGGACCGCAGCAAAAGAACAGCCCGTAAGGCTTGCTCACCGTTTCCTTGAGCTTCGGCAGATTGGAAGGCGAAAGGCCGAGCTTGTCCAAGGGGATGGGCTCCCCCGCCGAGAGAATACGCATGACGATGTCCTCGACGCCGCCTTGAGACGGGATCGTCGCGACGCGCAGCTCGATGTCGAGCGGTCCGAATTTCTTGAATTTGATTTTCCCGTCCTGCGGCTTGCGCTTCTCGGAAATGTCGAGGTCGCACATGATCTTGATGCGCGCCACCATGGCGTTTCGGTAGGAACCCGGGACCTCGATGTAAGGAACCAGCGTTCCGTCCTTCCTCAACCGGATCTCGGTCTTGCCTTTGCCGGGGTAGGGCTCAATGTGGATGTCCGATGCTCCCTGGTTGTACGCATCGATGATGATTTTGTTGACTAGCTTGACCAACTCGTTGTCGGCTGCTGCGGACACATCGTCGTCCCCGGCCATCTCGGCGGGGACCTCGTCCTCCTCGAGGCCCGAGAGCATGTCGCCGATGTCGCCGGTGTCGGCCGCCTCCGCACCGTAGAACGCCTTGAGCGTTTCCCTGAACTCTTTGAGAGTCGTAACTCGATACGCGAGCTTGCGCGCCGCAAAGACGTTCTGGACGATTCTGGAACTCTTCACCCTTTCGGGGTCAAGGCAAAGGATGACCAAACCTTCTTTCGCCTCCTCGATCGGTACCCACTGGTTGGATTCGACGTAATCGCGCTTCAGGTTTTTCAGCAGATCCATCGGTTTGATGCGGTCGGGCTTGAACGGTTCGTACGGCACCCCGAAAAACTTCGCGAGGGCTGCGCCGATCGCGGGAATCTTGACCTGGAACTCCTCGATCAGCACCGTTTCGACGTCGACAGCCTTCTTGCGCGCCGACCGGGCCGCGAGCTCGAACTCGGCCGCCGAGATCACGGCATCGCTCACCAGAAAGTCGTACTTCGTCTTGAGGACCTGCGGCTTCTGGCGTTGCTTGAGTGCGATGGCCAGCGTCTGGCAGAGCTCCGCAACCCCCTCCTCGGCAAGCTGTCCGAACGGCACGCCGGCTCTGTTGTTGATCAACTGGACCACGCCGACGAGTTCGCTGCTGCCGGGCTCCGCGACGGGCGCGACCAGCATTTGCTTGGTGCGATACCCGGTGCGCTTGTCGACTTCCTGCAGGAAGCGCAGGTTCGCGTTATGCGACTTGAGCTCGCGCTCGTCGTAGACGTCCTTCAGGTTGAGCATCCTCTTCGATAATCCGACGTAGCCTGCAATCGAGTGTTC
>VBCT01000267.1 GCA_005882235.1 Betaproteobacteria bacterium | reverse complement strand
ACTGGACGAGCGACGGATCGATGCCCGCTTCGCGCAGGATGTGCCTCACGATGGACTCGAAATCCTTCTGCTGGAACTGGCGCGCGGAGAGGTTCACCGTCACGGGCAATACCGCGAGCCCGCCCCGCTGCCATGCCTGAATCTGTGCGCACACGTCGCGCAACACCCTTTCGCCCACCGGCACGATCAGGCCCGTGTCCTCCAGAACCGAAACGAATTCTCCCGGGAGGATCAGACCCTTCTCGGGATGCCGCCAGCGCAGCAGCGCCTCGAAACCGCAGATGAGGCGGCTCTCGAGCGCCACCTTGGGCTGGTAGTGGAGGAGGAACTCCTTTTGATCGATCGCCCGGCGCAGCGCCGCCTCCATCCGCACGCGCGCGAGCGCCCGCTCGTTCATCTCGCGGGTGAAGTACTGGTAGGTATTGCGGCCCTGTTCCTTGGCGCGATACATGGCGGTGTCGGCGTTCATGACCAGGGCTTCGGGGTTGTCGCCGTCGGCCGGGAACAGGGTGATGCCGATGCTCGCGCTGACATAGGTGTCGTGCGAATCGAGCTTGAACGGCCGGCCGAGGGCGTCCAGGACTTTTTGCGCAACGACACCCGCGTCCCCCGGCTTCGCGAGGTCCGACACGATCGCGCCGAACTCGTCGCCGCCGAACCGGCCCACCGTATCGCCGCTGCGCACGCACTGCGAAAGACGGTCGGCCGCTTCCTTGAGCAGCTTGTCCCCGGCGCTGTGCCCCTGGGTGTCGTTCACGAGCTTGAAGCGGTCGAGGTCGATGAAGAGCACCGCCATGGGTTGCCCGCTGCGCCGCGCGTGCGCCACGGTTTTCAGCAGGCGGTCGTGAAAGAGGTGCCGGTTGGGGAGCCCGGTGAGAGAGTCGAATTGCGCGAGGCGCACGAGGCGCTCCTCCGCACTCCTGCGCTCGATCGCGACCGCCAGTATGTTCGCCACGCTCTGCAGGAAACTTGCGTCGTCCAGTCCGAATTGGCGCTCGGCGCGCGCGTGCGCGCTGAGTATTCCGAACGTTCCGGCCGTTCCGAATATGGGGACCTGGATGCCGCTGCGCACGCCCAAGCGCACGAGGGGCGAATCCGAGAATCGCTCGTCCTTCGCCAGATCTTCGGTGATGAGAGGCTCGCGGCGCGACAGCACGAATTCGAGGCGGCCGCCCGGGCGGATGGCCACCGTCCGGCGCGCCATCATCTCGCTCGGCCAGCCCGACGCCGTCTTGATCAGGAGTTGCTTGGCGCTCTCATCGAGCTCGAGCACGTTGCAGTAATCGGCCTTGAGCGCCACCGTGACGAGCTCCACGGCACGGCTCAGCACGTCCTCGACGTCGGAGCTCGCGAACGCCTGCTGGCCGAACTCCGCGATGAGGCGCTGCCGCAGCGCCTGGTTGTGGATTCTCTCCTCGGCCTGTTTGCGCGAGCTGATGTCGGCCATCGCGCCGATCATGCGCACCGCCCGTCCTGCGCCGTCCAGGATCACCTGGCCGCGGTCGAGCACGTGGACGAAACTGCCGTCGTGCCGCCGGAACCGGTACTCGTCGCTCCAGTACTCCCCGCCAGCGCCGATCACGCGATGTACGCCGGCGATGACCCGCCCCTGATCGTCGGGATGAATGCCCTCGTACCAGGATTTGACCGTGTGATCCGCTGCTTCGCGCGGATGGCCGAATACCTTGGTGAAGTTCTCGTTCCACCAGATTTCGTCGGTGAGCAGGTCCCAGTCCCAGATCACGTCGTTGGTGGCCCGCACCGCCATGTCGAAACGCTCGTTGCTCTTGCGCAGGGCCTCTTCCCGTGCGATGCGCTCGCGGATATCGCGCGCGGTGACGACGACGATCCAGCTGTCCCCGGAGCGCATCACGCGCCGCCTCGATTCGAACGGCAGCTTCGAGCCGTCCTTGCAGCGGTATTCGCTCCTCATGCCCTGCGTCGAACCGGTCGCGATCATCTCGTCGTAAGCGGTCTCCAGGTCCTTGCGGGTGACAGGCAGGATATCTTCCGGGGTCATCGCGAGAAACGCCTCGCGCGAGTACCCGAGATTCCGGCAAACGGTTTCGTTCACGTCGACAAAGCGCATCGTCTTGCGGTCGATGAGAAGGATCATGTCGTCCGACATGTCCATGGAAGCGCGAAAGCGCAGCAGCGCTTCCTCGCTTCGCTTGCTCTCGGTGATGTCCCGGCCTATCCCGCGGTAGCCGCGGAAACGCCCCTCGGAATCGAAGATCGGCTTGCCGCTTATGCTGGCGATCTGCAGCTTGCCCGCGTTGTCGAGGCGGTGCCACTGCAGGTCGCGGAACGGCTGATGCGCCTTCAGCAGGGCGCGGTGCGCCGCCCAGTCGGCCTCGGTCATGTTGAGCGTGGGCAATTCCCAGCGGGCCTTTCCGATGACCGAGTGCGTTACGGTTCCGAGGCGCCGGTGGAGATTGTCGGAAACCATGGTGAAGCGGAAGTTCTCGTCCTGCTCCCAATACCAGTCCGATGAGAGCTCGGTCAGGTTGCGGAAGCGCTCTTCGCTTTCGCGCAGCACTTCCTCCGCCTGCTTGCGCTGCACGAACTGTCCGATCTGCGCGCCGATCACGTGGATCGCCTGCATCAGGTGCTCGTCCGGTTCGCGGATCTCGCTGCTGTTGAAGGCGAGAACGCCGATCGTCTTTCCTCCGGAATTCACCGGAAATACGAATGCGCCGTGCATCCCCGCTTCGATGGCGATCGCCTGCTGCCAGACGCGCGAATCCCGCGTGATGTCTGCGACCCACATCGGCTCGCCCGATTGCCAAACCTTTCCGGCGAGTCCGACGCCCGGGATGTAGGCGACTTTGCGCGAGCGCTCGATATACAGATCGAACTGCGGTCCGGGCTTGCTCCAGGCCTCTGCGAAGCGCAGAGCGCCGGCTTCTTCGTCGACGCGGAAGAAGCGACCGCACTCCCAGTCCTGCGCTTCGCAAACCGTGCGGATCACAGCCTTGAGCGCCGCGGCAACGCTGTCGGCCTCCGTAACCGAGCGTGCTACCGTGTGCTCGAGCCAAAGCAGCTGCTCCGCGCGCTTGCGCGCGTCGTTTTCGACGGGCCCTTCGCTCGGCTGCTTCGGAACGGTCCGGTCGTTGGCCTTCTGCT
>VBCT01000266.1 GCA_005882235.1 Betaproteobacteria bacterium | reverse complement strand
GCTTCCTGGGGAGGGAGCGGCATCCCGTTGAGCAACGCGAGGGCATACCATAAACATGGGATGTGCGCGACGACGCGTCGATGCTAGGCTGCGATCAACAACCGTAGGGAGATAACCATGTTGCGATTTCTCGCACTTTGCGTCGCGCATTTAGCTGGGTCGTTTTGCATGACCACCGCCGCCTTCGCTGGAGATTCCGCGGTCGGCAGTCCGCAGAGACTTGCCGGGCTGCGCGAACCTGCCAAGGTCACCGTCGACGACGAGGGAATATCCCATGTGCGGGCAAGCAACGAGCACGACCTGTATTTCATGCAGGGCTGGGTGCATGCGCGCGATCGGCTTTTCCAGATGGACTACAACCGGCGTGTTGCGAGCGGAACTCTTGCCGAAGTGCTCGGTACTGCGGCGCTCACTAGCGATGTGCAGCTGCGCACCCTCGGGCTGCGGCGAGCCGCGCAGCGTTCTTACGACGCAGCCTCGCCTCGCCTGCGTGCCGTGCTCGAGGCCTATGCCGAAGGCGTCAACGCGCGCCTTCAGGCGCAGACTTCGCTGCCGCCCGAATACGGCGCGCTGGCGTTGCGGCGGATGGCGCCGTGGACGCCGGTCGACAGCATCGTGATCGCCAAGTTGATCGCGTTTTCGCTTGCTTTCGAGCTCGACATCGCGCGCACCGTGGCTTTCCAGTCCTATGTGGCTGCGCTCGGCTTGGATGCTGGGGTGAAGCTCTTCTCGCAGGATCTTTGGCGTTCCGCCGGATTTGAGCCTAACTCTACCGTTCCGGACGCCGTGATCCCGCGCGCGCGCGGCGACAAGCGCAACGATGAGCAACGCGGCATTGAACGGGCGCACGAAGCCATGCCTGACGAGCACGTGCTCAAGCTGATGCAGGAATATCTCGAGCGCGTGCGCGACATTCCGGTCTTCCGCGGCATCCTGGACCGCGAGGCGCGCGGCAGCTCAAACCTCTGGGCGGTCTCAGGGTCGCTCACGCGAGACGGGCGTCCGCTGATTGCGAACGATCCGCACCTCGCGCTCGGCACGCCTTCCACGTTCTATCCCATGGGCCTGGAGAGCGGCGGCGAGCCGGTGTTCGGCAGCACCTTTGCCGGCGTGCCGGGTGTCATCCACGGGTACAACCGCTGGATCGCTTGGGGATCGACCAACAACCTGGTTGACGTGACCGACACGTTCGCCGAGCAGCTTGTACCGGATACCACCTCGCCAAGCGGACTGTCTAGTTTGTACCGCGGCACGCGCGAGCCCTTGATTCCCGTACCGGAGACCTTCCGCGCCAACGTCGGGGGCAATGTCGTCGTTATCCCGGCGGGCGGCGGTATTCCGGCGTTCACCCTCGTCATGCCGCGTCGCGACGGCGGACCGATCATTTCCTTCAATCCCGCAACCGGTGCGGCGTTGAGCGTGCAATACGTCGGTTTCGGTCCCACACAGGAGCTCGAGGCGTTTTTGATGATCAACGGCGCGCGCAACCTCGAGGATTTCAAGGACGCGCTGCAGCGTTTCGATGTCGGCTCGCAGAATTTCGTCTACGCCGACGTGCGCGGCAACATTGCCTACTTCACCTCGGGCGAGGTTCCGGTGCGCGAGGATTTGCAGGCAGGCACAGTCAGCGGCGCGCCGCCGTGGCTGGTGCGCAACGGCCAGGGTGGAAACGAGTGGCTGCCGGTGACAAATCGCCAGCCCCACCAGGCGAGCGCATATGAAATATTGCCTTTCGCCGAGATGCCGCAAATCCAGAACCCCCCTGCGGGATATTTCGTCAACGGCAACAATGACCCGGCCGGAGTGACGCGCGACAACAATCCGCTCAACCAGCTGCGCCCGGGCGGCGGGCTCTATTACCTGGCGTATTCGTGGAACCGAGGCTTCCGCGCCGCGCGGATCGACCGGAGGCTGCGCAAGCTCCTCGAAACCGGCGATCAGCGCGTGTCGTTCGAGGAAATGCAGGCGATCCAGGCCGATGTAGTGGTGCGCGATGGCGAGGTGTTCACGCCGTACATCGTCAGAGCGTTCGACCGCGCGTCGTCCAATCCGGACGCCGCCGCGCAATTGCGCGCGCTCGCCTCCGACGCCGGCGTGGCGGAAGCAGTCGACCGCTTGCGCCGGTGGAATGGCTCGACACCGACCGGTATTCCGGAAGGTTACGACGCCGGCGATGAGCCCGGTGCGCTCCAGTCGCCTTCCGCAGAGGAAGTCCAGGCGAGCATCGCAGCGTCCCTCTACGCCGCCTGGCGTTCGCGCATGCTCACGAGCGTGATCAATGGCACGCTTGGAAGCCTGCCAGCGCCCGACGACCAGGACAGCCTCGCCGCGCTGCGCAATCTGCTCGACAACTTCGGCAGCAATGGGGGGAGAGGCGCTTCCGGGATCGATTTCTTCGCCGTGCCCGGAATGGCATCGACCGACGACCGGCGCGATTTCGTGATTCTCAGGAGCTTGCGGCAGGGGCTGGATCTCCTGGCGAGCCCGGCGCTCTTCGCTTCAACCAACCAAAGCGACTATCGCTGGGGACGACTGCACCGCATCGTGTTCGCGCATCCGCTTGGCGGGCCGTTCAGCATTCCGCCCGCAGGTGGCGCCTTTCCTGCGCCGCTCGCGCGCGGCATTCCCACCGACGGCGGATTCCAGACCGTCGATGCTTCGTCGCATAAAACACGTGCGCAGACGGCCGACGATTTCATGTTCACCGACGGTCCGACGCATCGCACCGTGGTCGAGGCGCGTGCGGGCGCGATGCGCGCCGAATCGATTTGGCCGGGCGGAACGAGCGGGGTGCTTGGCAGCGCGAACTACTTCCAGTTCCTCGGGCGCTGGCTGACGAACGCAAGCCTGCCGCTCAGGCTCGACGACGACGAAGTCGCCCGCGCCGCGGCCGTGGTCGAGAAATACCTCCCAGCGCAGCCATAAGCGCGCTGCGGACGTTCGACCCGCGATGAGCGGGCTGGCGTAACTCGCTCAGTCGACGGTCGCGCCGGTGGCGCGGATCAGCGGCGCCCAGCGCGCGATCTCGCTTTTCATGTAGGCGGCGAAATCGGCGGAGCTCGAGCCGACGGCGACGAGGCCGTTCGCCGCGTACTGCTCGCGCACGTCCGCCGAGTTGAGGACGCTGCGCAGCTCGCTCTC
>VBCT01000265.1 GCA_005882235.1 Betaproteobacteria bacterium | reverse complement strand
CGAGGAGCGCGACCGAGGTGAGCCAGGTCGTCCAGAACCAGATCAGCACCGCAGCGAGGAAGAAGAGCTGGTGGGCCCAGTAGCGCGGATCCTCGGTCTCGCTGGCGAGCGCCTCGACGAACTCGCGCCCCTGCCCCACGAGCACGAAGAAGACGAAGCCGAGGATAGTGAGGAGCGTGCTCAGGCGGCAGGCGAGCAGCACCGCGAAGAGATCGGTCGCGAAGCCCAGGCTGTTTCGCAGGAAGGTCCAGAGCGGCTTCACGCGGATTTTCATGGTCTCCTCGTGGTGGGGAAATGATATCCGAATACGCAGGGCCCGAAACCGGCGACCTTGACGGTCAGCCACCGCGTGCTCCATCCTTGGGTCGGGTTTTCCGGCAAGGGGAGATCAGAATGATCGCGCGCCGTACCTTCATCAAGAGAGCCTCGATGGTGGCGATAGCGGCAACGGCATCGGCAATCGGCGGCCAAGGCCGCGGCCAGCAGGTGTCGAATTCGGCCGGCACCGAGCCTCCCAAGCTCAGGGCTCCGCAGGGTGCCTGCGACTGCCACATGCACATCTACGACCCCGAGCGCTTCGCCATGCCACCCAGCCCGAGGGTGGCTCCGTCCAATGCCGCCGTGTCGCATTACCGCCTGCTGCAGAAGCGCATCGGAACGACGCGCGTCGTCGTCGTCCAGCCGCGCAACTACGCCATCGACAACCGGGTGACGGTCGATGCGATCGCGCAGCTCGGTCCGAACGCGAGAGGCGTCGCCGTTCTCCACCCGACGGTCACGGATGCCGAGTTGAAAGCGCTCCATGCCGCAGGCGTGCGCGGCATCCGCTTCACCCTGGGCGACCCGGCCACCGCGGTGGTCAAGGTCGACATGATCGAGCCGCTCGCGAAACGCGTCGCCGATCTCGGCTGGCACGTGCAGTTCAACGTGGAGGGCGCGCAGATCGTCGAGCTTGCGGACCTGCTGCGGCGCCTGCCGACGCCACTGGTGTTCGACCACCTGGCGAACCCGCCGCTGCCGGCCGGCATCGAGCATCCCTCTCATGCGATCGTCCGCGGCCTCATCGACCGCGGCCGCACCTGGGTCAAGCTCTCCGGCGCGTATTCGAACAGCAAGATCGGCCCGCCGTCCTACCCGGAGGCCACCAAAACTGCGCGGGCCTTCGTCAGCGCGGCGCCCGAGCGCCTGGTATGGGGGAGCGACTGGCCGCACCCGACCATGCCCAACGACAACAAGCCGAACGACGCATTGCTGTTCGACCTTTTGACCGAATGGGCCCCGGACGAGGCCACGCGCAACCGCATCCTGGTTCGAAATCCGGAGGCGCTCTACGGTTTCGCGAAATCGGCTTGACGGAGGGCCCGCCGCGGGCGCGCCTGCTCGCCTTACACCTTGCGCCTTACACCTTGCGCACGAATGCCGGCGTAAATTCCTTCACCGTCCGCACTCCGCACTGCATCATCGCCACGCGCGTCTCCGTGCGCAAGATCTCGAGGACCTTCGCCACGCCGGCCTCGCCGAAGGCGCCAAGCCCCCACAGATAAGGCCGGCCGACGCCGACGGCGTTCGCGCCCATCGCGAGCGCTTTGGCGACGTCCGTCCCTCGCCTGAATCCGCCGTCCACCAGCACCAAAATTTTTCCCTGCACCGCGTCCACCACCTCGGGCAGCACGTCGATGGTGGCGCGGCCGCTGTCCTCGCCGCGCCCGCCGTGGTTGGAGACGACGAGGCCGTCGACGCCGTTCGCGACGGCGAGCTTCGCGTCCTCGGCGGTGAGGATGCCCTTGATCACGATCTTCATCCTGGTCGCGCCGCGCAGCCGCTTGATGAAGTCCCAGCTCATGTTCGCCGACTGCAGGTTGGGGAGACCCGAGAGGTCGATGCCGGCGTACGCGGGCTTGCGCTTCACGCTCTCCTGCAGGTTTTCCGCGTGGCAGCCCTTGCACTCGCGCGTGTCGTTCTTGCGCAGGCGAAAGAAAGTTTCCTGGTTTCTCCCCGCGACGCGGTCCACCGTCACAACGACGACCGGCGACCCGGCTTTCTCCGCGCGCTTCACCAGCGCCTCGGCGACTTCCCACTTGGGCGAGGCGTAGAGCTGGTACCACACCGGCGCCCCGCGCGCCGCGATCGCGTCTTCCATCGACGTGGTCGCGGGGGTCGCGAGCATCTCCAGGTGCCCGCCCGTCTTCGCCGCGCGCGCGACCGCCGCCTCGCCTTCGGGGTGATAGGCCTTGTTGCCGCCCGTCGGGCAGATGAAGATCGGGTTCGGATACTTCACCCCGAGGATGTCGACGCTCATGTCCACCTTGGACACGTCGTTCAGCCGCCGCGGCCGCAGATAATATTTCGAGAAGGCTTCGCGGTTCGCCTTCAGCGTCGCCTCGGCGTCGATACCCGAGGCCATGTAGCCGATGTGCGCGGGCGGAACGTTCTTGAAGAAGACCGGCTCGAAGTCGAACACGTTGATCGCCTCCGAGGGGCTCGCGATGAGCGGCGCACTCGCTTCGAGCTCGGGCAATTTCGAGGGGCGGTCCACTCCGGCAATTGAGAAGCCCGGCGAAGCGAGCAGCGGGCTCGCGGACAACCATTGAAGGAGACGGCGGCGGTGTGCGAACTGCTCGTTGAAGGACGGCATGGGGACTCCCCTTGGATGGTGAAACCTGCGCGGTCTCTGCGGGCCGCGTTTTGGCCAGACAATCCTACGCTTGTGCTCGCATCAAGGGAAAGTCGGTATACCCGACCACCCCGACCACCCCGACCACCCCAAAAATCACTCGACGCGCATGCGCCTTTCCCGGATCAGCTTGCCCCACTTTTCGATTTCTTTCTTCAGGTGGGCCGAGAATTCCTCGGGAGAGCTCGCGATCACGTCCAGGCCCATCTGCGCGAAGCGCGCCGAGAGCTCGGGGGAGCGCAGCGCGGCCTTCAGCTTCGCGTTCAGCAGGGCGACGATCTCCGCGGGCGTTCCCCGGGGCGCGAGCACGCCGTGCCAGGTGCTGAATTCGTAGCCCGGCACGCCGGCTTCCGCGATCGTCGGAACCTCCGGCAACGCTGCGGCGCGCCTGGCGCCGGTAACGCCGAGCGCGCGCAGCCTCCCGGCGCCCACGTGAGGGACGGCCTCCGAGATGTTCGGAAAGGTGATTCC
>VBCT01000264.1 GCA_005882235.1 Betaproteobacteria bacterium | reverse complement strand
CATTTCCTAAAAAAATTGTAAGAGGGCTTTCGCCCGGAACGCGGGACTTCAAGGGGAGAGAAAAAACGACGACCTGATGAGATGAGCGTGCCTAAGCGGCTGCAGCTGGACCAGACGATCTCGACTTGGAGAATCCTGCGCGCTCCTTATACACGCGCACTCCGGCCGCGTCAAGCTCAGGTCTCCGCTCCCGCGCCGCGGAGCGCAGGGTCCGGCCGGGGCGCGGGGTGCCCGGCGCAAACCACTCGGTTGCGCCCCGCCTTCTTGGCCGCATACAGAGCGTCGTCGGCGTGCTTCATCCAGGAGTCCGGTGATTCGCCGGTTCGAAGCTCGGCGACGCCGATGCTCGGCGTCACCTGCCAGTCTTCGAGCAGTCGCGACTCCGCGGTCGAAGCGCGTAGCTCCTCGGCGACGACGGCGGCAGCGGCTTCCTGCGTGTCGGGCAGCAGCAACATGAATTCCTCGCCGCCGATCCGAAAGAGCAGGTCGAGCTTGCGCGAGCGCTTTTCGATCAGCGAAACGATGCCCTTCAGCACGCTGTCGCCCTTCGCGTGGCCGAATTGATCATTGATGCTCTTGAAGCGATCGACGTCGATCAGCAGGAGCGAGGTCGGGGCCGAGTTGCGCCGCAGCCGCTCGATGGCGTCGCTCACGCAGCGCTCCATGTGGCGACGATTGAAGGCGCCGGTCAGCGGGTCCACGATCGCTTGGTCGAGGAGCCTGCGGTGCAGGTCGACGATGATGCTCAGGACGATGTTGGCGAGCACGATGGTGAGAGTCAGCGTGACGAAGATACGGATGGTGTACGCGAGGTCGATGTAGTGATACACCAGCGCGCTGATGATGAGCAGCAGCAGGATGCTGCCTACATAGGCCATGCGCCGCGACAGGCCGAAAGTGAAGAGCAGGACCGTGGGGTAGGCCCACAGGGCGCCGAAAAAGCCCTGGACCTTGAGGGAAGCCGCAGTGCCCGCCGCGATGGGGATGAGCAGGAGAATCAGCGGAATGGGCGGGGATTTCTTCAGGTAGATGGCGAAAGCGTCGATGGCGAGAACGAGGAACGCGGACAGAATTCCCGCTCCCAGCCCGTTGTTCCCCTGCACGAACGCGTTCACCGAGAACGGAAGCAGGCAGACCGCCGCCGCACTCGCGAGCCCGTACAGGATCCGCCCGCGATAGGGGGCGAGGGGATCCTCTCCGGTCTCGACTGGGCTTTTGCCTTCCATTGCGCCCCTCCCGGGTCGCAGTCAGCTGCGAGGTCTCATCCTATTACAAAGAAAATCGACTCTGAAGCCTATTTTTACAGGGAAGCTTCGATACCGGCCATCAACTGTTGCCGGCTGTAATCGTAGGTGTCGAGGTTCGATTCGTTTCGATAGTAGCTGTAGTCGATGAACAAGCGCCACGAAGCGCTCAGTCGGCGTTCCGCGCGCAAGCCGAACCCGTACCGCCGGTCCCTTCGCGTGACCTCGAGGATGCCCAGGGGGCCCGCGTCGATGAGATCGGGGTCGCGGTAGCGGCTGACGCGATATTCGCCGCGCGCGTCGGCCTGCCAGCCGGCGACGTTGCGCAGAGCGACGCTCGCGAAGAGCGCGTGTCGCGTCGGCGAGGCGCTCACGAATTCGCTTCCCTGCTGGAGATCCCTGCGATGGTTGAGCTCGAGTTGATAGCCGGCGCGCAGAAGAGCGCCCGCCAGCGTGAATCCCGCTTCCGCCGACAAGCGCTGCTGCCGGCCGTCGAGATACTCGAAGCCGCCGCCGCCGGCGACATGCCTGAACTGATAGCGCCCGCGCAGCTCGCCGCCGGCATCCAGGCGCGAGCTCGCCTGCGCATCGAGCGACGTGCCTTGCTCGAGGCGGTCGCCGCCGATGTACGCCGTGTCGAAATAAGCTCCGGCGCTGGTCTGCACGCGGCCCCAATAGCGCTCGTGGCTCAAGCCGGCGCGCGATCCGGCCACGTCGAATTGGTGCAGATCTGCGTATTTCCGCAGCACCAGGCTGCCGTGGGCAACCCAGCCGCGCTCGGTGCTTCCGGCCAGAAGGTGGGTCGCCGCGGCGAGCGCTTCTACGAATCGGTCGCCCTGGTGGCTGACCCCGACCGTCGCGGCGTCCGGCGACAGCGTCGCGTTGCTGTCGTAGCCGCTGGCCAGCGAGATCACGGCGCTCGCCTGCGGCGACGGCGGCGCGCCGCGCAGCCTCTCGAAGGCCGTCGCCGCGAGAGCACGCAAGTTCGGGTCCGCGGTCGTGCGGTGCGTCTGTTCGAAGTACTCCATCGCCTGCTGCGGGCGTCCCGCGCGCTGCGCGGTCAGGCCGAGGTTGTAGCGGGCGAGAGCGGCCCACTTGGGATCGGGCGTAAGCGCCTGGAACTCGCGCTCGGCCTCCGGATAGCGTTGCAGCCGGTAATACGTTGCGCCGAGGTTGTAGTGCAGATCCGGAGTGTCCAGGCCCTCCCCGAGCGCATCGAGGAACGATCGAAGCGCCGCTTGGTAGTCGCCCGCGCGAAACGCGGTGACGCCCTGCTCGGCAGCCAGCGAGCCGTCCGCGGCGGCGCGCACAGGCTGCCACGGAACGATACTCAGGAGTAAAACGACGACGAAGCGGGAAAGCCGAAAGCCGCTTGTTTTTTCCTTTTGCGTCCTTCGACGACGAATAAACGCGCGCACCCGCCGGAGTGTACTCCGGCAGGGCGCTCATTCACCGGAACGAGTGCGTTACGGACCCTTACCCTTGCCCGGGGGCGTCGGATTGACCCGCGTTCGCGCCGCCTCGGATGTGGTTTGTCCGAACTCGCGGCCGCTGAGTTCCCCCTTGTCGCGAGCGAGGCTCGAGGTCGCCTGGCTAGCGGCCGAGGCGTCCCCCGCCCGGGACGAGGCCGTGTCGGGCAGCGCGAAGGGGAGCTTGATCTCGCCGGCTGCACCGGCGGACGCATTGGCAGGCACGACGTCCATCGTCACCTCGAGGTCGCGCTGCTGCGCCCACGCGCTCGACGTCCCGAGGACAAGAATCGCACCGATCGCATACCGTGTGAATCGCTTCATGATACCTCCCGCTCAACTCTCATTTCCGCGAGCGCTACGGGCTACATGCCCGATCTGCCCGCGTTGTCGACTTCGATCTTCAGCCGGAACATCTTGCTGCTCCCGCCGTGCGACAGGCTCGCCACGAGTTCCTCCTTCGTCGCTCCGCGCGCGATCAAGGGAAGCTGCATCAGGTTCCCGCCTTCGCGCAAGTCCGTCTGCCAGGAGAGCTCGCGCCGGTTGCCGTAGCCGACGAGCTCGACGTTCTCGGGTATCGCGAGGCTCAAGGTGGCGGCTTTCAGCGGCTTCGCGCTGTTGAACATGAGGCGCA
>VBCT01000284.1 GCA_005882235.1 Betaproteobacteria bacterium | reverse complement strand
GAAGCGCCGGATCAGCGTATCGTTTTTCGCATCGAGGAAGAGCAGGCGCAGGTCCACGCCCTGGGCCTTCAGAGCGGCCACATATTCCGGGACGAGATCGAGCGAATCGCCCATGCGGGCGTCGATGCTCATCGCAACATGGTTGTGGCCTGCGCGGCGGAGCAGTTCCGCCGACTGCTGGAGCAGTGGCCCCGGGAGATTGTCGACGCAGTAGTAACCGCTGTCCTCAAGGGCGTTGAGGGCGATACTCTTGCCGGAACCCGAAAGCCCGCTGATGAGGACGAGCTGCATTTCGACACCTTAGCGGATTGACGGAAGGCACGCAAAAAAGAGCCCTGGACGAGGGCCGTTTCAACTCTTCTTCATCTCCGCCTGCTGCCTCTGCATGAACTCGGCCGTCGAATGAATCCCGCGAAGCTGAAGAATGTAGTTGCGCACGGCGGCCTCGAGCAGCACCGCGAGGTTGCGACCTGCCGCAACGGGGATGACGACTTTCCGGACGATCACGCCCAGGATATCTTCCGACTGTTCGTGCAGCGGCAGGCGCTCCGACTCGTTCGCCCCCGGGCGATCAAGATGCACGATCAGCCGCAGGTTCATCTTCGGGCGCACCGCAGTCTCGCCGAATATCGTGCGGATGTTGAGCACGCCCAGGCCGCGCACTTCCAGAAAATCCTTCAACACCAGTGGGCAACGGCATTCGAGCGTGGACACCGCGATGCGCGAGACGTCGACGACATCGTCTGCAACGAGCCCGTGTCCGCGGCTGATCAGTTCCAGCGCGAGCTCGCTTTTCCCGGCGCCCGAATCACCCGTGATGAGCACCCCGAGTCCAAGCACGTCCATGCATACTCCGTGGCACTGCGTGGTCTCCGCGAGCGCCTTGCCGAGATAGCGACGCAGCTGGTCGATGACTTGCGCCCCGGGCAGATCGGTGGCGAACACCGCCGTGCCCGAGGCCTCGGCCGCCTTCAGCATGCGCACATCGGCGGGCGCTCCGTCGGCGACGACCATGGCTACCGGGTGGACCGCGAACAGATTGCCGAGCGTCTGGAAGAGTTCGGCCTCCCCGAATGCGGCGAGGTGAGCGATCTCGTGGTTGCCGAGGACCTGGATGCGGTTTGGATGGATGAGATTGAGGTGCCCTACGAGCGCCGCGACGCCGGTACTGTCGCGCCAAAGTTTGGTCGCGCCGCCGGCCTTTCCGCCGATCCAGGCGAACCCGAGCTTGTCGCGATTGTCGTCATACAGCTGCGCGACGCTGATCTGCAACATGAGGCTGCCAGGCGGTGATGTGCTGATGAAGCGTGCCCGCGTCGGTATCGGTCGAAAGTTTCTCGCGCAGCTCGCGGTCGCTCAACATCTGTGCGAGCTCGGACAGGACGCGCAGGTGTTGCTCGGTCGCCTGTTCCGGCACCAAAAGCAGGAACACGAGGCTGACGGGCTTGCCGTCGGGCGCGTCGAATGGAACCGGTTGTGCCAGGCGCACGAAAGCCCCGACTGCTTCCTTCAGACCCTTGATCCTGCCGTGCGGAATGGCGAGTCCCTGCCCCAGTCCGGTCGAGCCGAGGCGTTCGCGGGCAAACAGGCTGTCGAACACCAGGCTCCTCGCCACCCCCTGGTTGTTCTCGAAGAGCAGCCCGGCCTGCTCGAACATGCGTTTCTTGCTCGTCACATCCACGTCCAGGAGGATGTTCGACGGGGGCAGGAGTTTGGCAACTAGGTTCATCTCTGAGACTCATCCAGTCCGTACCTCGCGCACGCAGAAATCGTACCCGGCGGCCCGGAAAGGCGTGGAATTCTACACTATCGGCGCAGCGAGGAGGTGTTCCTCCGGGGGTCACCGCTCTTGACGAAGATCTCCCTCCCGGCGACGTGACAGCTGACTTCCGCCTTTCGTGCGAGATGGTCCACGGCGAGGATCACGCTGACGTCGATGACGTGATCAAAATGCCGCCGGATCCTGGAAAGTTTGCTCTCGACGTAACTGCGGATCGACGGCGTGACCGCCATGTGACGCCCGCTGATGATGAGATTCATGCGAGGCGGGTCTTAGCGTCAAAGGGACTTTCTCATGCTCACGGAAGGAATCTGCAGCGACTCCCGGTACTTGGCGATGGTGCGACGCGCGACCACGATGCCCTGCTGGCTGAGGATCTCGGAGATCTTGCTGTCCGAAAGAGGCTTTCGCGCGTCCTCTGCGGCAACCAGCTGCTTGAGCAACGCCCGGATAGCGGTCGCCGAACACGCGCCCCCCGTCTCGGTGGCGACGTGACTCCCGAAAAAGTACTTGAGCTCGAAAATGCCGCGCGGCGTGAACATGAACTTCTGAGTCGTAACGCGCGAGACGGTCGATTCGTGCAGGCCAAGCGTGTTTGCGATTTCGCGCAGCACGAGCGGGCGCATCCCGACTTCGCCGTGCTCGAAAAAATGGCGCTGACGGTCGACGATCGCCTGCGACACGCGCAGGATGGTCTCGAATCGCTGCTGCACGTTCTTGATCAGCCAGCGTGCCTCCTGCAGTTGATGCGAGAGCTGGCCGCCCGACTGACCGCGGTTGTTCTGCAGGATATCGGCGTACATGCGATTGATGCGCAGCTTCGGCAGGGCGTCAGGATTAAGGCTCGCCACCCAGACATTCTTGATTTTCTTCACGACGACGTCGGGTACGATATAGCGTGTCTCGGTGGTCGAGAACGCAGCGCCCGGACGCGGGTTGAGGCTCTGGATCAGTCGCTGAGCCTGGCGCAGCTCGTCGTCCCCGCATAGCAGCGTCTTCCTCAGCTTCGAAAAGTCGCGGGCCGCGAGGAGCTCGAGGTGCTCGTGCGCGATGGCGAGGGCCGTGGCGCGGCTCGGCGTGGACTCGGGCAAGGCGAGCAGCTGCAACTCGAGACATTCCGCGCAATTGCGGGCACCCACGCCCGTGGGGTCGAAGTTCTGCAGGTGCTTGAGGGCGATGGCCAGCTCCTCGGGCTCGATCTGCAACTCCTCGGGCACGAGCTGCGCGAGCTCCTCGATGGGTTGCGTGAGATAGCCGCCTTCGTCGAGGGCTTCTATTAGGAACGCGACCAGGTTGCGGTCGCGCGGTTCGAGCTGGGTCAGAGAAAGTTGCCGGTGTAGATATTCCCGCAGATTGGGAGACTCGGCGGGGACTTGGAAAAAATCGCCATCATCGGCGTCGTCGCGCGTACCCGAGCTCGAGCCGCCTTCGCGCCCCCAGTCGGTGTCAGCCGCGAAGATG
>VBCT01000283.1 GCA_005882235.1 Betaproteobacteria bacterium | reverse complement strand
CCGACTTCCACAACTTCACTGCGCTCAATCAGCCGCAGGACCACCCCGCGCGTTCGATGCACGACACGTTTTATCTGAAGGGCGCTGGGCAGAACCTGCTTCTGCGCACGCACACCTCGCCGATCCAGGTGCGCTACATGCAACATCACGAGCCTCCGTTCAAGATCATCGCGCCTGGGCGGGTGTACCGCGTCGATTCGGACGCGACGCACACGCCGATGTTTCACCAGGTGGAGGGCCTCTGGATCGACGAGGCGGTGAGCTTCGCCGATCTCAAAGGCGTTCTGACCGATTTCCTGCGCAAATTCTTCGAAGACGAGAAGCTGCGAACGCGCTTTCGGCCGTCTTTTTTCCCTTTCACCGAACCTTCGGCCGAAGTCGACATGAGCTGCGTATTTTGCGGCGGCGCGGGCTGCAGGATATGCGGGCAAACCGGTTGGCTCGAGGTAGCCGGCAGCGGTCAAGTGCACCCCAACGTACTCAAGGCCTGCGGCGTGGACCACGAGAAGTACATGGGTTTCGCTTTCGGCATGGGTCCCGATCGCTTGACGATGCTCCGTTACGGAATCGACGACTTGCGACTTTTCTATGAGGGCGATCTGCGCTTCCTCGCCCAGTTCACGTGAAATTTCCAGAAAGCTGGTTGCGCTCCTTCGTCGATCCGAAAATGCCGACGCAGGAGCTCGCGCGCGTGCTAACCATGGGCGGGCTCGACGTCGAATCGGTCGAACCCGTTGCGCCCGCTTTCGACAAGGTCGTAGTCGGGCAAGTCCTTCAGGCTGCAAAGCACCCCAACGCCGACCGGCTTACGCTCTGCAAGGTCGACGTCGGCGGTGATACGACGCTTGCGATCGTCTGCGGAGCTCCGAACGTCGTCGCCGGAATGAAAGCGCCAGTAGCGATGTTGGGGGCGCGGCTCCCGGGCATGGAAATCAGGCAAGCGAAGGTCCGCGGCGTCGAGTCGAGCGGCATGCTGTGTTCGGCGAAGGACCTGGGTCTTTCGCAGGATCATTCCGGGCTGCTTGTCTTGCCGGCCGAGGCGCCGCTTGGGGCGGATGTGCGCCGGGTGCTCGATCTGGATGATCAGCTCATCACGCTCAAGCTCACGCCTAACCGCGGGGACTGCTTGAGCCTGCGGGGCATCGCGCGCGAAGTCGCTATCCTGACCGCTACGCCGCTTACTGTGCCCGCCGTGGCTCCGGCGAAGGCTGCGCTGGACGAAAAACGCAGAATCCTCCTCCAGGATCCGGCAGCTTGCCCGCGCTACTGCGGCCGCGTCATACGCGCCGTTGACGTAAAAGCACGAACGCCCGACTGGATGGTGCGCCGGTTGGAGCGTTGCGGGATGCGCTCGATTTCGGCTATCGTCGATATCACCAACTTCGTGATGCTCGAGCTTGGGCAGCCCCTGCACGCTTTCGACAACCGCGCGATCGAAGGCGACGTCGTCGTGCGGCGCGCCCGGAAGGGCGAGCGCCTTAGGCTGCTCAACGGACAGGAGATCGAGTTAACCCCCGACGTGCTGCTGATCGCCGACACAGAGAAGCCGCTTGCGCTCGGCGGGATCATGGGCGGGGAGGCGAGTGCGGTTTCCGGCTCGACCGCCGAGGTGTTTCTCGAGGCGGCATGGTTCAATCCCTCCGCTGTCGCGGGCCGCGCTCGACGCTTCGCGCTGTCCAGCGACGCGGCCTTCCGCTTCGAGCGCGGCGTGGATTTTGCCGCAACGTCTGAGGCAATCGAGCGCGCCACGCAGCTGATATTCGACGTCTGCGGCGGCGCTGCAGGACCGATCAGCGAAGCCGCCGCAGCGCTGCCGCAGCGCAATCCGGTCCGACTGCGCCCGAGCCGAGCGAGCAAGATCATCGGTGTGCAGTTCTCGGATGAGCAGATCGCGGGCCTGCTCAAGCGCCTGCAGCTGCCGCACGCGCGCTCCGGCTCTGAATTTACGGTAACCCCGCCTTCGTACCGTTTCGACCTCGAGATCGAAGAGGACATGGTCGAAGAAATCGCGCGGCTGCACGGCTACGACAATATTCCAACCCGGCCGCCGCGGGCGGCGCTCGCCGTGCTCGCCGTTCCGGAGGGCCGCAGGACTCTCTCCGAGCTGAGGCGGATTCTGGTAGACCGCGAGTACTTCGAGGTCGTGAATTTCAGCTTCGTTGAGGCCCAGTGGGAGAGCGATTTCTGCGGCAACGCCGAGCCGATCGCCCTGGAAAATCCGATTGCGGCCCAGCTCGATGTGATGCGCTCGAGTCTCGCGGGAAGTCTGGTGGCGAACCTGCGTTTCAACCTGGCGCGCAAGGTCGACCGCGTGCGAGTCTTCGAGGTTGCCCGGTGCTTTTCGCGCCGCTCCGGCGAAGAGGATCCTCGCGATCCGGCGAGAGCGCTCGCTGGCTACCACCAGCCTCTCCGCATCGGCGGTCTTGCCTGCGGGCCGGCTGC
>VBCT01000282.1 GCA_005882235.1 Betaproteobacteria bacterium | reverse complement strand
ACTACGACAAGGAAAAGCTGCAGGAGCGGGTGGCCAAGCTCGCAGGCGGCGTTGCGATCGTCAAGGTAGGCGCCGCGACCGAAATCGAGATGAAGGAAAGAAAGGCCCGCGTAGAGGACGCGCTGCACGCGACTCGTGCGGCGGTCGAGGAAGGCATCGTCGCCGGCGGCGGCGTAGCCTATATCCGCGCCCGCGGTGCGCTCGACAAGATCAAGGGCGACAACCCCGACCAAGAGGCCGGCATCAAGATCGTGCGCCGCGCCCTGGAAGAGCCGTTGCGCCAGATCGTCGCCAACGCGGGCGAAGAGCCCTCGGTCGTGCTGAACAAAGTCGTCGAAGGCAAGGGCAACTTCGGCTTCAATGCGCAGACCGAAGCCTACGGCGATCTCGTCGAGATGGGCGTGGTCGACCCGACCAAGGTCGCGCGCACGGCGCTGCAGAATGCGGCTTCCGTGGCCGGGCTGCTGCTCACGACCGAAGCGATGGTGGCTGAGCTGGTGGAAGAGAAAGAAAGTGCCAGCCCCGGCGGCCGCGGTATGGGCGGCATGGGCGGCATGCCCGGGATGGATATGTAACTCCGGCCCGGATTTCCGGCGAGCTTTAACAGAGCGTCAACGATCAGGCCGCGAAAAAAGAGAAGGTTGCAGAGACAGCCCGCTTTTTCGCGTGAGAGGAGCTTCGCGATTTTTTGGCGACCCCCAGCCCCCAGCGGGTGCTGGGCTTTTTTTTGGTGAGGCGGCGGCAAACGGCCAATACCGGACGGAGCACAGCGGCGGGTCGGCCGATCGTGGGTCGGCTCTTTACTGAAGCGGTCCGCGCAAGTACAAGTATTCCATGATTACCAGGTTGATCCGCTTCACCGCATGCATCGCCGCCATGGCGTGCGCGCCCGCGCTGCACGCGCAAACCTACCCGAGCCGCCCGATCCGGCTGATCGTCCCGTTCCCGCCGGGCGGATCGAGCGACAGCGTCGCGCGCATCGTTGTCCAGAAATTCTCCGAAGGTCTCGGCCAGCCCGTCGTCATCGAGAACCGGCCGGGGGTCGCCGGGCTGCTCGGCTCGGAGGCGGTGGCGAAGGCCGCGCCCGACGGATATACCCTGCTCCTCGGCAGCGTGAGCTCGCTCGCGGTCGCGCCGCACATGTTCGCGAATCCGAAGATCGACCCCGAGAAGAATTTCGCGGCGATCGCGCCGATCCTGAGCAGCCCGCTCACGGTGATCGCGCGGCCTGCGCTGCCCGTCAATTCGATCGCCGACCTGATCGCGCTCGCAAGATCGAAACCCGGCGCGCTCAATTACGGGGCGGCGGGCGTAGGCACGCACGTATACCTCGTGGGCGAGCTTTTCAAGAAGCAGGCCGGCTTCGACGCCGTGTACGTTCCGTTTCAGGGCGGCGCGCCCACCATGACGGCGCTGCTCGCCGGCAGCATCGACTACAAGTTCGACGTCGTCAATACCACTCTTCCGCAAGCCCGCGCGGGAAAGGTGAAAGTGCTGGCCGTGACGAGCGCGAAGCGCATCGCTCTCATGCCCGAAGTTCCGACGCTCGCCGAATCCGGCTTTCCAGGTTTCGACACGACCGCGTGGATGGGCGTCGTCGGGCCCGCGCGCCTGCCGGCGGAAATCGTGTCGCGGCTGAATTCCGAAGTCGGCAAGGCGGTCTCCAGCCGCGATCTGAACGAGGTGTACGTCTCGCAGGGCGCGGTGCCTGAGGTCGCAAGCCCCGGGGTTTTCGCGGAGATGATCCGGCGCGAATACACCTACTGGGGTGCGGTGGTCAGGCAGATCGGGGCGAAGCCCGACTAGCCGGCCAGCAGCTTGGGGAGCTGTGCCATATCGTTTATTTCCGAGCCGAACCAGGCGCTCGCCTCATATCTCCACTCGTCAGTACGCCAGGATCGTAGGCCAGTGGGTTAGCTCTTATCCCTTTCTCGCCGATGTGCGGCGAGAAAGCAGCAGCGTCGCGAGAGGCTCTTCAGGGCCGAGCGTACTTTCCCCATCGCGAAGTGTCGAAACTCCATCGTCTTTGGCGGGAAGTCGTTATCCGTCAACAAGCTGAATAGAAAATAGAAAGGAATATTCAGCATTCGTGCTGGATTGCATGGCCTTTCTGCCGCCACTTGTTCAAACTCGTGGGAATGCAACGTGCTCTCTTACCGTTGCAAGCGGGGTCGGTTCGCCGACGATAACGAGTACCTACTTTTTCTGTCCGCGAGGTTCAGGGAGAACGGACAAACAGCCATGGCATACGTTCACGCTAAAGTCCTTGTGGCTTCGTTCGCGAAAGTCATTCAATGGCTTGCGATGAGCAAGCGCATGTTCCTGATCGTTTCGCCATTCCTGGCGATCGTCGCGATCGGCCTGTTATTGTCCGCATGCAGTGGGTCCTCAGTCCACGTGACGGCTAAAAATGCGACCCTGGTCTCCATTGGTGTAACCCCGGCCAACCCCAACCTCCCGCAGGGCCTGACCCGGCAGTTTACGGCCACGGGGACCTACTCGGACAACAGCACGCAGGACTTAACCGCCCAGGTGGCCTGGAGTTCGTCGAACACCGGTGTGGCGACGATCGGCAGTGCGGGCCTGGCGACATAGGTTGCGGCCGGTACGACCACGATCACGGCCACGCTGGGACTCGTCTCGGGAAACACCACGCTGACCGTGACGAATGCGACCCTCTCCTCGATTGCGGTAACGCCGACGAATCCGAGCATTGCGAACGGGACGACCCGGCAATTCACGGCGACGGGGACCTATAGCGACTTCACGACGCAGGATCTGACGACCCAGGTGACCATAATCACGGCCACGCTGGGGAGCGTCTCAGGAAACACCACGCTGACCGTAAATGCAGTAACCCTCGTCTCAATTACAGTGACGCCGGCCAATCCGACCCTTACGAAGGGGACGACCCGGCAATTCACGGCCACGGGGACCTATAGCGACAGTACGACGCAGGATCTGACGACCCAGGTGGCCTGGAGTTCGTCCAGCCCCGGCGTGGCGACGATCAGCAATGCGAGCGGGTCAAAGGGCCTGGCGACATCGGTTGCGGCCGGCGGCCCCATCACGATCACGGCCACACTGGGGAGTGTGAGTTGCACGACCACGAACACCTGTGCCACGCTGACCGTGACGAGTGCGACCCTCGTCTCAATTGCCGTGACGCCGACCAATCCTGGTCTCCCGCTGGGATTGACCCAGCAATTCACGGCGACGGGGACGTTTAGCGACAGTACGACGCAGGATCTGACGACCCAGGTGACCTGGAGTTCGTCCAGCACTGCTGTGGCGACGATCAGCAACGCGGGTGGATCGCAAGGTCTGGCGACATCGGTTGCGGCCGGTACGACCACGATCACGGCCACGCTGGGACTCGTCTCGGGAAACACCACGCTGACCGTGACGAATGCGACCCTCTCCTCGATTGCGGTAACGCCGACGAATCCGAGCATTGCGAACGGGACGACCCGGCAATTCACGGCCACGGGGACCTATAGCGACTTCACAACGCAGGATCTGACGACCCAGGTGGCCTGGAGTTCCTCGGCCGCCGGCGTGGCGACGATCAGCAACGCGGGCGGCTCACAAGGTTTGGCGACATC
>VBCT01000281.1 GCA_005882235.1 Betaproteobacteria bacterium | reverse complement strand
CATTGAAACCGTGGTCGGCGAAAAGCTGCGGTTTCCGCGGGAGCCGCCCTTCTACAGCGTGGCGAGCTTCGATCAGAGCGTCCCCTTCTATCTCGGCCGCCCCGTGACTCTGGTCGGCTACAAGGACGAGCTCGCGCCGGGCATCGCGGCCGAACCTGGAAAATACGTCGCGTCGGTCGAGGAGTTTCTCGGGCGCTGGGACGGGCACGGCGAAGCTTTCGCGATCATGACGCCGCATTTCTACGAGAAGCTCAGGCGGCAGGGGCTCCCCGGGCGCGTCCTGGCGCGCGATGCGCGCCGTATCATCGTCGCGAGACGCTAGGCCTGCGGTTCGCGCGGTACCTACTGCGGCTCGATCTTGGCGAGTCTCACGTATTTGCCCCAATTCTCGGTTTCCGCCTTGATCAGGGCCGCCATCGACTCGGAGTCGCCCGGAAACGGGTCGGTCGCGACGTTCTCGAGAAACTTGCGCGTCTCATCGCTCGCCGAGATCTGGTTGAACCAGGCGGCGAGCCGCTCGACGATAAGGCGGGGCGTGCCCGCCGGAACGACGACTCCGAACCAGGGAGTGAGGTCGTAGCCCGCGAAGCCCGACTCCGCCATGGTGGGCACCTCCGGGAGCATGCTCAGGCGCGTCGCCGAAGTGAGCGCGAGCATCCGGACGCGGCCCGCGCGCGCCTGCGCGATGAGGAAAGTCACGTCGTAAGACATGAAGTCCACTTCTCCGCCCAGCAGGTCGCTCAAGGCGTTTGGAGCGGCCTTGTACGGGATGTGCGTGCTCTTCAGGCCGGCCATTTCCTTGTAGAGCTCGGCTGCGACGAGGCCGGTGTTCGAGCCGGTGGCGTAATTGCCGTCGCCCGGCTTCTTCTTCAGGTACTCGGTCAGCTCGGCGATCGAATGGATCGGCCTTTTCGCATCCACCGCGATCGCGAAGCTCAGTTTGGCGAGCGTCGTGACCGGCGTGAAATCCCTGACGGGATCGAAGGAGAGCTGCTTGAAGATGTGCCGTGCCGCGGCGAGCGTGGAGCTGGCCGGCGTGATCATGATGGTGTAGCCGTCGGGCTTCGCGCGCGCGACGTATTCGGTGGCGATGTTTCCCTGCGCGCCGACCTTGTTCTCGACGAGGACGGGCTTTCCGGCGAGCCTCGCGAGCCTGTCACTGTAGTAGCGCACCAGGATGTCGGCGCCGGATCCCGCCGCGAAGTTGCAGATCGAGCGGATTTCGCGCGCCGGATACTCCTGCGCGGCCGCCGGCAGCGGCGACAGCGCGACGAGGACGAAGCCCAGCGACAGGATCGTGCATCTCAGCGTATAGCTCATCCCATTCTCCGGTTCGCTAAGCGTCCAGTTCCGGATAATGCCTGAAGATGCCGTGCTGGTTGAAGGCGACGCGCCGCTTCGACGCGAGATAGGCGGCAATGCGCGAGCGTGCAGCGACGCGCTCGTGCAGCGCGACCGACCGGAGGCATTTCGGCTCCAGCCTCTCCATCGCGCGGGGAAAAGCATAGCGCAAGCCTGCGATCATCTGGAAAAGCGACAGGTCCGCATACGAAAATGCCCTGCCGAGAAGCCAGCCGCCTTTTTCGCGCGCCAGCACCCGTTCGAAGTAGCCGAGGAATTTCGGCAGCCGCTCGGCGGTGAAGTGCGCGGCGCGGCGCTTCGATTCGGGCTTCTGGTCCTCGTAGTAGAAGGCGCCCCCGATCGGGTGATGCGCATCGTGCACTTCGACCAGCCAGTCGGCGATGGTGAGCTGGAGCTGGTGCGCCCAGAGGCGCACCGCCTGGCTCTTCGGCACGAGGTCGTGGCGCGGGGCGAGCCACAGGAGAATGTTCGCCGTCTGCGCTATCATCAGCTTCCCCGCTTTCAGAAACGGCGGAGCGAACGGCAGGCGTCCGTCGGATTTCCCTTCCAGGAAGCGCGTCAGCGCGGGAACGCCGCGCTGCGGCGCTCGTGCTACGTCGCGAATTCTCCGCGGCCCTGTATCGAGGGCCAGTAATAGAGCTCGTAGCGCATGGGGTTCTCCAACGGTCTCAAGGATTCAAGATGGATGGCGTGATTCGCTGCGAACAACGGGCGTCGTGGGCAGGCCCCAACCGGGACGCGCGCGAAACAGGAGAAAGAGCGCGATCCCGGCCGTCACCAGGCTCCAGGCGACGCCGTTGACGAACGCCGCGCGGTAGGAGCCGGTCATGTCGAAAATCCAGCCGGGCATCCACCCGCCGAGCGCCATCCCGACGAGCGTCGCCATGATCACCGTGCCGGTACGCGAGCCCGCTTCGCGCGGCGAGAAGTGCTCGCGCACGATAAGGGGGTAGGAAGGCACGATGCCTCCCTGAAAGAGGCCGAAGAGCGCCGAGGCCACGTAGAGCGCGACCAGACCGTCGAAGGGCAGGAACAGCGCGAGCGCGGTTGCCTGGAGCGCAGCGCCCAGCAGCAGCGTGCGCAATCCCCCGATTCGGTCGGCGATCCAGCCCGAGGCGAGGCGGCTGACAATGCCGAACCCCATCATCAGCGCGAGCATCTCGGCGCCACGCGCGGCGGGAAAGCCCAGATCCGCGCAGTACGCGACCATGTGCACCTGCGGCATGGACATCGCGACGCAGCACGCGACCCCTGACACGCACAGCAGCCCCTGCAGCCGGTTGGGGGAGAACCCGAGCGGCCGCTCGAGGTTCGACGACGCTCCCCGCGCGCCCGCACCCGCCGGCGCGAGCCCGGAGATCGCGGGCGGTTTCCGGCGGAGGGCGAGCGCAAACAACGGCATCGCGAGCAAACAGATCAGGCCGGTCCCCATGTAGGTCGCGCGCCAGCCGGCGGTGTCGATGAATTGCTGCATGAGGGGCGGCCACACCGTGCCCGCGAGGTAGTTGCCGCTCATCACGATCGCCACCGCGACGCCGCGCCGGCGCGTGAACCACAGGGTGATGTCCGCGACCAGCGGAACAAAGGTGCCTGAAGTTCCGACCCCGATCAGCAACCCGTGGATCGCGGTGAACTGAAAGAGGTTCTGCACGAAACTCGCGGAGATGAAACCAAGGCCAAGGCACACTGATCCGATCATCACCGGGACGATTACGCCGAAGCGGTCGGAGAGTTTCCCCATGAGGATGCCGCCGAAGCCGAAGCCGATCATGGTGAGCGTGAAAGGAAGCGAGGCATCACCTCGCGCGATGCCGAACTCGGCCTGGAGCGGCGGCAGGACGACCGCCATCGAGTACATCCCCGCGCCGCCGATCGTCATCAGGGCAAGCGCGATCCAAAGGCGGGTCCAGGCGTACCGGGAATCGGCGCCGTGCGATGTCCGGAGGGTTCTCATGTGAGGCGCGCTCTGCGCAGCGTGAACGCGAGCAATGCCGCGGTCACCGCGAGGAGCACCAGGGCCGAAAGGGCGAGCGACCAGTGGATGCCGATGAGCCCGCCCACGACGCCGATGGTGATGCCCGAGAAGGCGCGCATGCCGAGAGCGCACAGGATATAGAGCCCGATCACGCGTCCGCGAATCGGCGCGGGCGCGTGCAGCTGCACCAGCGTTTGCGCCATGGCGTTGAACGAAAGCTCGAGGAAGCCGACGGCGAACAGAATCGCGAGCGCGAGCGCGTAGGACGTCGAGGCGGCGAAGCCGCCGATCGCGCAGCACCACAGCATCGCGAGCAGCAGGGCCGTGCGCGGCTTGGCCTGCAGGAGGCCGCGGCTCTCGAGCAGGAACCCCGCGAACAGGGCTCCCGCCGCGTCGGCAGCGAGCAGCATGCTGTAGGACAGGTCGGGATCTCCGTGGCCGAGATCGTGCGCGAACTCCGGCATCTGCGGCTGGTAGCCGTTGCCGACGAAAAACGACGTGACGCCCGCGAGCAGGACCATCGAGACGATGGCGCGGTTGCCGGAGATGTTGCCGATCGTGGACGCGATGTCGCCGAACCCCTTCACCGCCCGCACCGGTGCAGGCGCGCCTTTCCTGAAGCGCGGCCCGTAGGGCGCCTTCCACAGCCACAACAAGAGCGGGAGGTAGATCAGCGCGTTCACCAGAAGCCCGTGCGCCGGCCCGAAGGCGAGCAGGAAAACCCCGCCCACCGCCGGGCCGAAGAGCAGCCCGAGATAGCGGCCGGTGGCGGAGAGGCGCACCGCGCTCTGGAGGTTCGCCGTTCCGACGATGTCGTGGATCAGGAGCTGCGCTGAAGGGTGCCAGAAGACGCCCGCGAATCCGTGTATGACGAGGAGCGCCGCGGCGTGCCACATCTCCAGCGCGTCGGTGAGGAACAGCACGCCCCAGCCGAGCGAGGCGGCCATGAACAAGGCCATGCCGATCTGGATGATGCGCCGCGGGTCGAAGCGGTCGGCGAGCGCGCCGGAGAGCACCGAGAAGAAGAGAAACGGCAGCCAGTGCGAGAGCATCGCGAATCCGCCGAGCGCCGGCGAATGGAATTTCTGGAAAATGATCCAGTAGCTGATCACGTGCTCGATCGAATCGGCCATCATCGCCAGCGCCGAGCCGACGAAATAGGCGCGGTAGCCGGGGTGGCGGAGCGCGGCGAAGGATTGCGGCGGGGCGGCGGGCGGCCTGCCGCCGCGATGCGGGTCGGTCAACTCAGGCTTTCAAGGGTGCCGCAAGGGGCTATAGCTCGACGCCGATTCTCCGGTCGAGCGAGTAGGGCCCGCCGCCGCGCCAGACAATCGCGAGCGCCACCAGCCCCCACAGCAAGGTGAACTCGTAGCCGCGGTTGAGCCAGGAGAATCCGTTGGGCAGGTAGTGGACGAAGGTGATCACCGCCATCTCGATCGCGACCGCGGCCGCGAAGAAGCGCGCGAACAATCCGGCGGCGATGGCGATTCCGCCGAAGAACTCCACGAAGATGAGGAGATAAACGAGGGCGACGGGGTGCTCGTACCCCAGCTTCGCGAACGTCGGCGCCATCGCTTCCGCGCCGCGGGAGATCTTGCCCCAGCCGTGCACGGCGAGAATCAGGCCGCACGCGCAGCGGACGAGCAGCCACGACAAGGGCTCGAGGGACACGTAAAGGGGCCTGAGAGCCGGAAACAGCAGTCTGGGTGGATATTGAGCCTCGTTCATGGCTTCTCCTCGTTGG
>VBCT01000280.1 GCA_005882235.1 Betaproteobacteria bacterium | reverse complement strand
GCCGCGGTAGCGCCCGATGCCGTGCTGCACGTGCACCACCGGGTCGCCCGCGCGCAGCTCGGAGAGATCGCGCAGCATGCCCTCGACCGAGCTCACCCGAGCCCGGTCGCGCGCCGCGCGCGAGCGCGCGGTCCCGGCGTAGAGCTCCGACTCGGTGACGAAGCAGAGAGCTTCGGAGTCGAGGAAGAAGCCGGCGAGGAGCGGCGCCACGCCGAGCGCGAGCCTCGCCTGCGAACGCCTGAATTCCTCGAAGCCCGCGCAGGGCGCCGGGTCGAGGCCGTATTCGGCGAGGTACTGCGCGAGCGTCTCGCGGCGGCCGGGCGATTCGGCGAGCAGCATCACCCGGGCAGGCGTCCCGGAAAGGAAAGCCTTCAGGCGGTGCAGGGGATCGGCGGCGCGCCGCTCTACCGCGAGCTCGGGCAGCGGCTGCGCGATCGGGGCGCCGCTTTCGATGTCAGCGCGCCTGAATGCCTTCGCGCGCACGAAAAAATCCTCGGCGGAGAGGAAAATCTCCGCGGGCGGGTGCAAGGGGCGCGTACGGTCGCCCGCGAGGAGCTGGTGGCGCCCTTGCGCATCGCGCCAGAATTCCGTGAGCGCGGCGTGCACTCGCCCGAGCATGCAGACGGTGGCGCCCTTCGGCAGGTAGTCGAAGATCGTCGCGGTCCGCTCGAAGAAAAGCGGCAGGTAGTACTCGATCCCGGCGGGTGCGACGCCGTTGCTCACGTCCTTGTAGATGCGGCTCTTCGACGGATCGCCCTCGAAGGCGTCGCGGTAGCTGCGGCGGAACTGGTTGCGCCCGGCCTCGTCCATCGGAAACTCTCGCGCGGGCAGGAGCCGGATCTCAGCGACCTTGTAGAGGGTGCGCTGGGTGTCCGCATCGAAAGAGCGGATCGACTCGATCTCCTCGTCCATCAGATCGAGCCGGTAGGGGAGGGCGCTGCCCATGGGAAAGAGATCGATCAACCCGCCGCGCACGCAGTACTCGCCCGGAGCGACCACCTGCGTGACGTGGCTGTAGCCGGCGAGCGTGAGCTGGGATCGCAGCGCGTCCAGATCGAGCGCTTCCCCCGCCTTGAGGAAAAAGCTGTGCGCAGCGAGGAAGGACGGCGGCGCGAGACGGGTGAGCGCGGTCGCGGCGGGAACGATGGCGACGTCGAAGTCCTCGCGCATGATGCGGTAGAGCGTCGCGAGGCGCTCCGACACCAGGTCGTGGTGCGGAGAGAAATGATCGTAGGGCAGGGTCTCCCAGTCGGGCAGGAGCAGCCCCTCGAGCTGCGGCGCGAACCACGCGATCTCGTCCTTCAGCCGCTGGGCTTCAGACGCCTTCTCGCAAAAGACGAGGATGGGGCGCGAGGCGCCGGCGAGGCGCGCGAGCGCGAGCGCGTCGCCCGCGCCGTGAAGGCGCGCGGCGCTCGCGTTTTTTTCGATGACTGCGCTCATCGTTTCCGTCACGGAAATGGCAAAACCCGAGTTAAACTGCGCCTCGCGTGCGAAGCGGAGTTCGAACTCGGGACCCGGTTATAATTATATCGTGCCGAATTCTTCGAATCCCACCCGTATTCAGTGACTTCCAGATATTTCGGCCTGGTTCCGGCCGCCGGCTCCGGCTCCCGCTTCGGTAGCGAGGTGCTGAAGCAATACTCGCCGCTCGCGGGCAAGCCGATGCTGTATCACTCGGTCGAGCGCCTGCTCGCCACGCCGGAGGTGGAAATCGCCTTCGTGGTGCTCGCGCCGGGGGATACGGAGTTTCGCAGGCACGACTGGAGCGCATTCGGCAACCGGCTCGCCCCGCTCTACTGCGGCGGTGCGACCCGCCGCGACAGCGTGCTGAATGGAATCATCGCGGCGGCGAGCCTGGTCGATCCGAACGACTGGATGCTGGTGCACGACGCGGTGCGGCCTTGCCTGGGAAGTGCCGAGCTGCGCCGCCTGATCGACGAGGCGGGGGGAGACGAAGTGGGCGGAATCCTCGCGATCCCCGTCGCGGACACCCTGAAGCGCGCGGACGACGAGCAGCGCATCGCCGCGACCGAGCCGCGCGACGGCCTGTGGCGGGCGCAGACGCCGCAGATGTTCCGGCACAGCATGCTGCTGCGCGCCCTGCGCGAAGCCGAGCACGTCACCGACGAGGCGAGCGCGGTGGAAGCGCTCGGGTACAAGCCGAAGCTCGTCGAAGGCAGCACGAAGAACATGAAGATTACGTTTGCCGCCGACCTCGAAATTGCCGAGCGTCTCCTTCGTGAGGCGGCGAAATGAGGATCGGCCAGGGATACGACGTGCACGCGCTGGTGAAGGGCAGGAAGCTTATCATCGGCGGAGTTACGATACCGTTCGAGAAAGGCCTCGCCGGTCACTCCGATGCCGACGTGCTGGTCCACGCGGTGTGCGACGCGCTCCTTGGCGCAGCCGCCCTCGGCGACATCGGCCGGCATTTTCCGGACAGCGATCCGAAATACAAGAATGCCGACAGCCGCGCCTTCCTGCGCGAGGTCGGCGGGAAGATACGCGACGCCGGATTCTCGATCGCCAACGTCGATGCCACCATCCACGCCGAGGCGCCGAAGATGGCGCTGCACATCCCGACGATGGTCGCGAACCTCGCCGCCGACCTCGGGATCCGCCCCGACCAGGTCAGCGTCAAGGCGAAGACCGCCGAGCGGCTCGGCGCAATCGGCCGCGGCGAAGGCATCGCCGCCGAGGCGATCGCGCTGATCGAGTGAGGCTGTTCTTCGCGCTGTGGCCGGACGACGCGGTGCGCGCCGAGCTCGCCCGCTGGTCGCGCGAGCTCCACGCGCTGTGCGGCGGCCGGACTACGCGCCCTGAGAATCTGCACGTGACGCTCGCTTTTCTCGGCGGCGTCGAGGATGCGCGCGTCGCGGAAATCGAGCGCGCGGCCGATACTGCAGGCCTGCGGGCTTGCACGCTGATTCTAGATCGGGCCGGCTACTGGAAGCACAACCGCATCGCCTGGGCCGGCGCCTCGCTCGTCCCCCCCGAGCTGGCGGCGCTCGTCTCGGAGCTGCGCGGGGCCCTCGCGAAATCCCGGATCGGCTTCGACGCGAAGCCCTTCGCGTCGCACGTGACGCTTTTACGCGGCGCCCGCGAGCCGCGCGCGATGCCTGCGCTCGCGCCGGTCGAATGGCGGCTGGCCGGCTTCGCCCTGGTCCAGTCCGTGACGCTGCCCCGGGGCAGCCGTTACGAAATCCGGAAATCGTGGAAGGGTTGAGCGTGACGTATTACCTTCCCGAGCAGAGCAAATCCGCGTAATTTGGCTATGAG
>VBCT01000279.1 GCA_005882235.1 Betaproteobacteria bacterium | reverse complement strand
GAGATCGAAGTGCCGGACGGCAAAGGCGGAGTCACGAAGGACACATCCCCGATGCGCAATGCCATGAACGAAGTGCTGCGCGACGCCTACATCAGGGACTGCGAGATCGGACTGAAGCGCTGGAACATGCAGATCAAGCGCGGCGGTTACAAGTTCGAGCTGAAGTTGCCGAGCAGCCGCTTCCGCCGCGCCATCGGCGCCTGGGCGAACATTCCCACCGACCTCGAGGGCCGGCCTATCGGCGGCGACGAGCATGACCGGCGCCTGCCCGGCTGGCTGCCGAGCGCATCCGACAGAAACTACGTGAAGAACCTCATGCAGCGCGTGGTCGAGCCCGGGAAAATGGCTGCGTGGATCGCCCCGCCCGACCGAGGCATCAACAACCTGCCGGTGGAATACCAATACGTGCGGCTGAACTGACTATTTCGCGGCCGCTGCGCCTGCGACCTTGATATTCGATGGGCGCCAGCGCGAAGTCCTGAACCGCATCAATGCAGGCTATCGGCGGCGGCGCGGCCGGTCGCCGTTTCCGTCCAAACGCCATGCAGACCGGCACAGATCTCACGGATCACCGGGTCGGCATCCGGGTGCACGCACAGGCATTGCAGGTGCTGCGAGATGCACGCGGCGAGCCGGGGACAGCCGGTGCGGGCGTAGTGCGTCATGAGATGCAGCAGCGCGGCGACCAGCGTTTCCGGACGGGTCGGCTGGAAATCGGTCGGATTCATCGGGATCCGCCGCGCAGCAGAAAGGACGGCTGGAGTCTGAATCGATGTCTCACGTGTCTCTCCGTGGCCTTGCGGCTAAACCGCGTCGCTGGCTACCCGCCGGAGAGGCAGGACTGGCTGGCTGATCCGAAGCGGCATCGTGAAAGGCGAGCGCCCCGCTCCTCGGCGCGAGTCCCACGTCGAATGCATCCTCAGGAATTCGCGGGTGTGGCCGGTCTGTGTTTTCCGCCAAACATTGACCAAGCGATCCACAACCCGGGCAATAACACCAGGGCATAGGACAGCATCGCGCCGTACTCGCCCTCGGGTCCGTACGGTTCGGTAGCGATGTGCCAGTACTGATTGTTGATCGGCAGCACGTTCGCTTCAGTGGCCTCGTGGAATGAGTACACGAGCAGCTGCAGCGCAAACAAGACGAGGAAGATCGAGGTCACCTGGAAGAAAAGCCCGAGATTCACGCGGTGTCCGTAGCGAGACCATCCCCAGGCGAGAGCCGCTGCAAGCGCGATGCCGATGAGCGCGCCCCAAAACATACGCACGGATTGCTCCTGGCGCGCGAGCGTTGCGGTGATGAATGCCATCTCCATGCCCTCGCGGGTGATCATCAGGAGCACCAGCAGAAACACGCCGACCCAGGCGCCCGTGCCCGGGGACTGGCTCGCGGTTTCGATGCGCCCGCCGATCTCGCCGCGCAATTTTTTTGCATGCTTCAGCATGTACACCACCATCGAGATCACGAGTACTGCCGCCACGGCGGCGAGCACCGCCTCCCAGATCGGCAGCACCGCGAACTCGGCGAGGAACACGCCGAGAACGACCGAGAGCGTCACTGCGATGCCCGTGCCCCACCAGGCTGCGGGCACCAGCCCGTCGCGCCCGGTCTTGCGCAAATAGGCGACGGCGATGGCGACGATAAGAAATGCTTCGATCCCCTCTCGCAGTGTGACCACCAGCATTTGGAGCATTTGGACTTTGCCTCGCTCAATGTATTGAACAGATCGGGATCTACGCGGTGAGAATCAGCTTGCCGTTCTGGGTGCGGCGCAAGCGGTACTCGCGGCCGTCGTGCTCGATGATCAGCTCGCCGCGCTCACCGAGCAGCTGCTTGCTCATGACCCGTTCGCCCTGAGAGGAGATCGCAGGCTCAGGCTTTTGATTTGACGTCGATTTTTTCTGCCCGATCGGTTGCATAGACAAATGATAACCATTCTCATTACTACTGTCAAATAGCGCCCCGTTCACGCACGTACAATTCGGTAACCGCCGATGAACACAATCCGATTTGTCCTCGCGCTCGCCTTGCTGCTTTGGGCGCCGGCGTGGTCACAGACGGCTGAACCGCAGCGCAGTTCGCTTCCATCGCGCGAGCTCGCGCCCGCGCAGTTGCTGGCAGAGTTGCTCAGGGGCGGCTACATCCTCTACTTCCGTCATGCGGCGACCGACTTCAGCCAGAACGACGAGAAAATGAAGAGCTACGAGGATTGCGCCAATCAGCGCAACCTCATCGACCGGGGCCGGTCCGATGCGCGCGCTGCCGCTGCGGCAATCCGGCGTCTGGGCATTCCCGTGGAGCGCGTTCTCGCCAGTCCGTTCTGCCGCACGGTGGAAACCGCGCAACTCCTCTTCGGGCGCGCCGAGAAAATGCAGGAAGTGCGCGGCGGGCCGAGCGCTCCGGCGGACGCTGAGCGCTACGCGGCGCTGCGAAGCATTTTGGCCACGCCGGTACGCGCCGGAAGCAACCTCGCGGTCGTCAGCCACGGTAATCCGTTCTACAGCGTCGCCGGCCCGCCCTACCTCGCCGAAGGTGAAGCGGCCGTGATCCGGCCGCTGGGCTCCGACTTTCAGGTCGTCGCGAGAATTCGGGTGGATCGCTGGGACGAGCTCGGGGGAGCCGCGCGGAACTGAAAAGCTAGAACGCGCCGGACTGCGCGTAATTCTCGAAGCGGGTGTATTCCCCGAGGAAGGTCAGCTTGACCGTGCCGATGGGGCCGTTGCGCTGCTTGAGAATGATGATTTCGGCCACGCCTTTTTCGGGCGTGTCCGGCGTGTAGACTTCTTCGCGGTAGATCGCGAGGATGAGGTCGGCGTCCTGCTCGATCGCACCGGACTCGCGCAGGTCCGACATGATCGGGCGCTTCGGGCCGGTGCGCTGCTCGACGGCGCGGGAAAGCTGCGAGAGTGCCACCACGGGAACCTTGAGCTCCTTGGCGAGCGACTTGAGCGAGCGCGAGATCTCGGAGATCTCGGTGGCGCGGTTCTCGCCTTCGCTCGTCGCCTGCATGAGCTGGAGGTAATCGACGACGATCAGACCGAGCGCCCCGTATTGCCGGTGCAGTCGCCGCGCGCGGGCGCGCAGCTCGAGCGCGTTCAGCGCGCCCGATTCGTCGACGAGGATAGGCGCGTCGTGCAGCTTCCCGACGGC
>VBCT01000278.1 GCA_005882235.1 Betaproteobacteria bacterium | reverse complement strand
GACCGTTCACCGGCGCGGAGCCGATGCGCTCATTTCGCCGCAACGTGTACAACATTCGTGCAAGCTACGCCGACGAGCTCGAGAAGATCGTCGATTTTTATACGACGACCGGAATGAAGAAATTCTCCGTCATTCACTACGACGATGCGGTCGGCAAGGAAAATCTTGCGGCTGTGGAGGTCGCGCTGACCAAACGCGGGCTGAAGGCGGCCTCGATCGGGACCTTGAAGCGCAATCAGACGGACCTGGGTGCCGCCGTCTCCGACGTCGTCAAGGCGGCGCCGGACGTCGTCATAGCGACCACGCTCTACAAGACCACCGGGGATTTCATCAAATCGGCAAGAAAGGCCGGCTCGGGGGCGCAGTTCGCGAGCACCTCGTTTGTCGGCGCCAGCGCCTTGGCCAGCGAGCTCGGCGACCAAGGCACGGGCGTCGTCGTCGCTCAGGTGGTGCCGCCCTACGCCAGGGCGTCAATCCCCATCGTGCGGGAATACCAGGCGGCAATCGAGAAATCGCTCGGCAAAAAGGTTTATTCCTTCACTTCTCTCGAGGCTTATATCGGGGCAAAAGTGCTCGTCGAAGCGATCCGCCGCGCCGGCGCGAACCCGACGCGCGAAAGCCTGCTCAAGACGCTCGATTCGATGCAGAACTTCAATGTCGGCGGATATCTGGTCGATTTCAGCCCGTCGAATCACAATGGCTCCAAGTTCGTGGAGTTGACCGCCATCAGCAAGGCTGGAAGGTTTGCTTACTAGCGCGCTGCGGACCAGTTTCGCCGCCAAGTAGTGCCCTGTGCGCCGTCCTCGAGCCGGATTCCCTTCTGAAGCAATTCGTCGCGGATTTCGTCGGCGCGGCGAAAATTTTTCGCACGACGCGCTTCGTTGCGTTCAGCGATCAGCACCCCTATCTGCACTTCGGAAATCTCGTCTCCCGTGCCTGCACGCAGGAAACTTTCGCTTTCCCGCGTCAGCAGACCGAGCAGCCTGCCGAGCGCGCGCAACTGACGCGCGAGCGCAGTTGAGTGCGCGCGGTTGACTTCGTTGGCGAGATCGAAAAGCACTGCCACGGCCTCGGGCGTATTGAAGTCGTTGTCCATTGCCTCCCGGAAGCGACGGCCGTGGATTTCGTCCCAGTCAGGCGACGCTGCGCCCGCGGGCGCCCCTTTCAGGGCTGTGTACAGCCTCGTCAAGGCGTGCCGTGCGTCTCCCAGATGTTCCTCGGCGTAGTTGAGGGGCTTTCGGTAGTGCGCACGAACGACGAAGAAACGCACAACTTCCGGATCGTGGCGCTTGAGGAGTTCGCGGATGGTGGCGAAGTTGCCGGTCGATTTCGACATCTTCTCGTCCTGCAGCTGAACAAAGCCGTTGTGCATCCAGTATTTGACGAAGGGTTGCGTGTCATCTCGAGCGAGGACTGCTTCGGACTGCGCGATTTCGTTCTCGTGATGCGGAAACTGCAAGTCCTGCCCGCCGCCGTGAATGTCGAAATGCGCTCCCAGCAGTTTCATGCTCATCGCCGAGCACTCGATGTGCCAACCCGGACGCCCGTTGCCCCAGGGCGACTGCCAGGAAGGCTCGCCTTCCTTGGCGCGCTTCCACAGGACGAAATCGAGTGGATCGCGCTTCGTCGTGTCGACCTCGATCCGCTCACCGGCGCGCAGGTCTTCGAGCGATTTCCCGGAGAGCTTGCCGTAACCCGGGAACTTCCGGACTGAGAAATTCACGTCTCCGCTTTCCGCCCGATAGGCGATACCCCGTTCCTCCAGTCTTCGGACCATCTCCAGCATCTCGGCAACGTGACCCGTTGCGCGCGGCTCGACGTCGGGCCTCTGCACCGCAAGCGCCGCCGCGTCTTCGTCCATGTAGCGAATAAAGCGCTCGGTCAGAGCGGGAACGGGCTCGCCGGTCTCCGCTGCGCGGCGGATGATCTTGTCGTCGATATCGGTAATATTGCGCACATAAATCAGCGGATAGCCGCTTGCGCGCAACCAGCGCTGTACTATGTCGAACGCGATCAGCATCCGCGCATGCCCGAGATGGCAGTAGTCGTACGCTGTGATCCCGCACACGTACATCCTCACCCGCGCCGGATCGAGGGGAACGAAAGCTTCCTCCGCGCGGCTGAGGCTGTTGTAGATTTTCAGCATGGCATCGAATTCGAGCCGTGCCCGTCTCTCGTTGCGTGAGCGACAAAGACCCGCATTGTCACGATCTCCGAGGAGATCGTGATTTCCAGCGGCGTCAAGTCGGACGGCGGCGCGGCTGCCGGAGAGAAAAGGGACAAAATCGAGGAAATTCCCGCAAGAGGCTGATTATTGTAGATTTTACGAGCTTCTTGATAGAATGAGGTGTGCCCCCTCGGCTCAAAAAAAGTATAGCACAATGAATTTCATGGCTCGCTCTTCCACGCGGCTTGCGGTTCCGCTTTTCGCGCTGGTGATTTCCGCGTTGCCTGTGCGCGCGGACGAGCTTCAGGATATCGACCGCCTCTTGAAGCAGGGCCAGACCGCGCAAGCCCTTGAGCGGGTCAACCAATATCTCTCACAGAAGCCGAAGGACGCCAAGGGTCGTTTCATCAAGGGATTGGTCCTGGTAGAACAGAACAAAGCGGCGGAAGCGATCGAGGTCTTCACCGCACTCTCGCGCGACTACCCAGAGTTGCCCGAGCCCTATAACAATCTCGCGGTTCTGTATGCCGCTCAAGGCCAGTACGAAAAGGCGCGGCAACAACTCGAGATGTCGATCCGCACACACCCGAGCTACGCGACCGCGTACGAGAATCTCGGTGATGTGTACACCAAGCTTGCCAGCCAGGCGTACGACAAGGCCCTGCAGTTCGATTCGTCCAACTCCGCGGCAAAGAACAAGCTCTCGCTGATTCACGATCTGATATCGAGCCGCCCTGCGCGCAGCGCGAGCGCCGCTTCGGGAACGCCGACGGAGCCGGCGCCGACGCCGTCGGCAGCGAGGACCGCGCCGGCAAAATCCGCCGAGACCAAGCTGGCCGCAGCAAAGGCGAAATCCGTGGCAACAAAGCCGGCTGAGAAACCGGCGCGCGCTCAAGGCGGCGGCGAGGAC
>VBCT01000277.1 GCA_005882235.1 Betaproteobacteria bacterium | reverse complement strand
GCCGGCGCCGGCGCCATCGTGCTCACCTTCCTCGCAGGCGCGGAGCTGGATCCCGAGGTTTTCAAGCGCAAATGGAAAGAAGCGACCGCTGTAGGTCTGATCAGCTTCTTCGCGCCATTCTTCGGTTGCGCGGCGGCCGCGCGCTGGCTGCTCGGCTGGAACGTCGAGGCGAGCTGGCTCGCGGGAGTGGCGATGTCGACGACCTCGGTCGCAGTCGTGTATGCAGTGATGATCGAATTTGGATTCAATACAACCGACTACGGCAAGACCGTGCTCGCGGCCTGCTTCATCACCGACCTGGGTACCGTGATCGCACTGGGTCTGATCTTCGCGCCGTTCACCCTTAAGACGGTCCTTTTCGCCGGGGCACTTGGAGTCGCTGCGCTGGCGCTGCCGTGGCTGGCGCCGCGCTTTTTCAAGCGCTATGGTGGCCGGCCCGCGGAGCTCGAAACGAAGTTTCTGCTGCTGTTTCTCTTCGGGCTCGGCGCGCTGGCGGGCTGGGCCGACAGCGAAGCCGTGCTGCCCGCCTACGCGTTGGGCATGATGCTCGCGGGCACGGTCGGCAAAGACCACGTGCTGGTGCGGCGCCTGCGGACGCTTACCTTCGGCTTGCTGACGCCGTTCTACTTCATCCGGGCCGGCTCCTTCGTCTCGGTGCCTGCTTTGATCGCCGCACCCGGCGCATTTCTCCTGATGCTGACCGTCAAGGTGGTGACCAAGATTGCCGGCGTGTACCCCGTGACCCAGGCGTTCCGATCCCCGCGGAAGGAAGGCATGTACACGACGCTGTTGATGTCGACCGGCCTCACCTTCGGCACCATTTCGTCCCTGTTCGGCCTATCGCACGGCATCGTCACCCAGGGGCAGTATTCGGCCCTGGTCGCCGCCGTGATAGCGAGCGCGGTAGTGCCGACGTTGATCGCCAATATCTGGTTTCTCCCGCACCATCTGCTGCCGAAAGCGCGCGAACCGGAAGCCGGGCAGGCCGTGTCTAGCCAGTCTTCTGCGTCACAGGCAAGGCGCAGCTGAGCGATGTACGCAAAAATTCTCGCGGGCTACGACGGGTCCGAAGCCGGAAGGAAGGCGTTTGAGACCGCGCTTGAACTTGCAGCTACGCACGGCGCTGAATTGTACGTGCTCACGGTATGCCGGCCGCCGGAGATCGGTGACGATGTCGAGACCGAGGCGGTGATCGAGAACTCGCGGCGCCACCACCGGGGCTTGCTCGCCGAGTTGAAGCCGGCGGTCTCGGCGAAGCGTGTCAAGGCGCACTTCGAGGTCGCGGTTGGCCATCCGGCAGAGCAGATCATCTACGAGGCCGACCGGCACGGGGTGGATCTTATCGTCGTCGGCGACCGCGGCCGCTCGACGTTTGCCCGCCTGCTCCTCGGTTCCGTCTCGAAGCAGGTCGTTCAATACGCAGACCGGCCGGTCATGGTGGTGCGCTGAGGCGCTGCACCGCGAGATCAGCCGCGACCGGCAAGCCTCAAGTTCGCCTGGGTCAGGCGATCGACCAGCACGCGCATGAACGCCTTGTTGAATCCGACCTGGCAGCCGTCGGTTGCGGCGCGCAAGGCATCGGCCTTGATCTCCATCACGGTGATCTCGCCCGCCGCCGTGATCGTCGTCGTGCGGCGCCCCATGCGGCCGGAGAAATAGAGAATCTCGCCGAAGCAGCCCCCCGGCTTGATGGTGTTGAGCTGCTTGCCAAGGAGCGTCACGCCCACTTCGCCGGCTATCAGGAAGTAGAAGCTGTCGCCCTGGTCGGCCTCCCGGATGATGACGGTTCCCGCGTCCATGGTTTTCCAGCTGCCGATCCGCACGACCTCCCACAGCGCGACGTCGTCGAAGTCCTCGAAAAACGGCATGCCGCGCAGCTCGTTGAACTTCTGAGAATCGGAAACCGACGCCCCCGAAAGGCGCAGCGTGGTGAAGGCCTGGCTGAGCTCCTTGCCGAACTCGAGCCAGGTCTTGTGGCGGGCGGCAGGAACTTTCTCGATGGCCTTCATCACGATCTGGTCGAGCAGTGGCGGCAGGTCCGGGCGCAAAGTCACCGGCCGGGCCGGGACCGAGTTGAGAATCGCATAGCTGAGTCCCGCCTGGGTGGTCGCCTCGTAAGGCAGCCGGCCGGTGAGCAGCCGGTACATCACCACGCCCAGCGAATAGATATCGGTCTGGTGGGTAATGTCTTCCATGCGGATTTGTTCCGGAGACATGTAGGCGGGCGAACCCACGCCGGTGATCTGGGTCGTTTCCTGGCCGTGGCGTTGCTGAAACGAGGCCCCGAAGTCGCTGACCTTGGTGTCGCCCGACTGGGAAAGCAGGATGTTTCCCGGCTTGATATCGCGGTGGATCACCCCGTGCTGGAACGCGTACTCGAGCGCGCGTATGCATTTGAATATGATCTCGACGACCTTGCTGAGGGGCAGCAGGTTGGTGACGTCCGAGTGCGCCTCGAGCGTGGTGCCGGGCACGTACTCCATGACGAGATAGCTGTGCTCGGGCTCGACCACCGCGTCGAGGATCTCGACGATGTGCGGATGGCTGAGCTTGCCGGCGAGCGCGGCCTCGGCGAGGAACGCCTTGTGCATCATGCGCTCGGTCTGCGGCTTGATGTGTTCGTCGAACAGGAACACCTTGATGGCGACGTCGCGGTCGGCGAACGGGTCGCGCGCAAGGTACACGCGGCTGGTCGCGCCGCTGCCGATCTCCCGAACGATCGGGTATTTGCCCAGGTGCTCCTGGAGCTCGAACTTCATCGCCATGGCGGTAGCCATCGTTAAGACCGGCCAAGTCTAAGCCAAGACTCAAAGGCGGGAAAGTTGCAAAATGGAAGCTCGGCCTTGAAAACTGGCACAAATCCCCCATTTGCTTCGGGGTAATCGAACCTCATGCGCCTGGACAAGCTCACCACCAAGTTTCAGCAGGCTCTCGGCGACGCCCAAAGCATAGCCGTGGGGCAGGACCATCAATTCATCGAGCCCCTGCACCTGCTTGCGGCCTTGCTCGACCAGGAAGACGGCGGGAGCGCGTCGCTTCTGTCCCGCGCGGGCGTCAATGTCCCGCGACTGCGGGAGGCGACCAAGCAGGCGATTCTGCGTCTGCCGAAGGTAGAAGGCCACGGCGGGGAGGTGCAGATCTCGCGCGAGCTGAACGGCCTGCTGAATCTGACCGACAAGGAAGCGCAGAAGCGCGGCGACCAGTTCATCGCCTCGGAGCTCTTTCTTTTAGCGCTCGCCGAGGCAGATTCGAAAAATGCGGGCGAGGCCGGCCGCTTGTTGAAAGAAAACGGCGGCAGCAAGAAGGCGATCGACCAGGCGATCAAGGCGGTGCGCGGCGGTGAGTCGGTCGGCAGCCAGGAAGCCGAAGGGAGCCGCGAGGCGCTGAAGAAATACACGCTCGATCTCACCGAGCGGGCGCGCTCGGGCAAACTCGACCCGGTGATCGGCCGCGACGAC
>VBCT01000010.1:363-31242 GCA_005882235.1 Betaproteobacteria bacterium | reverse complement strand
CCGAGCGCGTGCGCGGCGCGGATGTGCTGCTCGTGATCGGCGCGCGCCTGGGCGAGATGACCACGGGCGCCTACACGCTGGTCGAGCCGCCGCGGCCGAAGCAGAAGCTCGTGCACGTGCACGCGGGCGCCGAGGAGCTCGGCCGGGTCTACCAGGGCGAGCTGCTGATCAACTCCGGCATGCCGCAGATCGCCGCCGCGCTGAAAGGCATGAAGCTGGACGGTTCCGCGTGGCGCGACTGGCGCGAGCAGGCGCGCGCCGACTATCTCGAGTGGACGAAACCCACCGCGAACCCGGGCAGGGTTCAGCTCGCCGAGATCGTCGCCTGGCTGCGCGAGCGCCTCCCCGGAGACGCAATCAACGCCAACGGCGCGGGAAATTTCGCGGGCTGGATCTCGCGCTTCTACCGCTATCCGGGCCTGCGCACGCAGGTCGCGCCGACCAACGGCTCGATGGGCTACGGCGTTCCGGCCGGCGTCGCGGCGAAAGTCGCGCATCCGGAGCGCGTCGTCGTCTCGATAAACGGCGACGGCGACTTCCTTATGAACGGGCAAGAAATTGCCACGGCGGTGCAGTACGGGCTGCCGGTGATATTCGTCGTCGTCAACAACGGGATGTACGGGACGATACGCATGCATCAGGAGCGCGACTACCCGGCACGCGTCTATGGTACGGCCCTGCAGAACCCGGATTTCGCGGCCCTCGCGCGCGCATACGGCGCATACGGCGCGACCGTGGAGGAGACGGCGCAGTTCGCACCGGCCTTCGAACGCGCCGCGCAGGAAACCGCGTCTTCCGGCAAACCGGCGCTGATCGAGGTCCGCATCGACCCGCAGGCGATTACGACCTCCACGACGCTCGACGCCATTCGCGCGCGCGCGCTCAAGGGCTAAAGCCGCCCCCAACCTCATTGCAGGTTGGTGAGGTACACCATGTACGGAGGGATCTCGCCGCGCGGATAGAACGTGCTCCGATAGGTTTTCCACAGCCGCAGACCTTCCTCATGCTCGCCGGCAGCGTACGCGCCGAGCATCGCGGTGCCGAGCAGGTAGCGGCCCCATTCGCCCCCGCCTTGGGCCGGTCCCGCGAGCAGCGCGCGGGCGCGCGCGAGCATCGCATGCGCGTCGCGCGCCGCGATCGCGCCGTACAGCTCGAGCCTTTCGCGGACGCGGGACGAACGGGGCGTGCAGGCTGGGTGACCTCGCCGGCGCGGTGTAGCAGCTCGATCGCAGCCTTCGGCGGCTCGTCCCCGCACAGCGCGGCGGGGTGCTTCAACGCGAGCAGGATCGGGATCGCCGCCGCCTCGCTCGCGCGCAAGGGATCTGCCGAGCGGTCCGCGAGGACGCGCGCAATCTCCAGGGCCCCCGACTGGACCCGCAAGGGGAACGAGGACACGTAATCGGGGACCGGCTGCTTCAGATACACCCCGTGCGTTCCGCCGGTCATCTCGAGAATCGGCAGCGGCGCAGCGGCGAGCTCTTGAACCGCCCGCGCCATGCTTCCATCGAAACGGCTCCGGGGAGCTTCGAGCTGCACCAACGGGTGAAAATCCGAATTGACCGGTGCACCGAGCGCGGCGAATAGCGGCCCGATCTGTTTCTTCGCGCCGAGACTGCGCACGGCGATTTCCTCGGAACGCGTGATGCCGATCCGGCGCAGCTGCCCCATGAACGCCTCTTCCTTCTCGGGCAGCGGTTTGGGGCGCGGCACCAGGCCTTCAGCGACCGCAACGACCATGAGGTCGCCGGGATTCGTTTCGTAAATTTCATAGTCCGCGAAATTTTCGCCGAGCGCCGAAACGACGGAGCCCAACAGCCGGTCGTTGAAATCGTAGGCGTGCAGCCACTGCACGAACAGGCCTCCGGGCGCGAGGTAGCGCTTGGTGTCCCGATAGAACTCGGTGGTGAAGAGGGCTGCGACGCCGTTGACCCAGAGATTGGAAGGTTCGGACATGATCACGTCGTAGCGTTTCCCGTGACGGGCGAAATAGCTCTTCGCGTCCTCGAAGTACACGTTGCTGCGCGCGTCGCGGTAGGCGCGGTCGACGCGGGGAGAGAATGAATGCGCTCCGGCCACCATGGCCGGCTCGATCTCGACGGTATCGACCACCACGGGGCCGCTGTGCGAGAGCGCGACCTCGACGCTCAGGCCGGAACCCCAGCCGATGTTGGCGAAAGTCTTCGCATCCGGCTTGATGAGCAAAGGCAGCGCCCCGAGCAAGGTCATGGTGAACTCGTCCTGCGTCGGTGGCTGATTCGGATCCAGGCGAAGGGCTGCGTCCGATTTGCCGTTGGTGAGGATCGACAGGGCGCCTTCCCTGCCTCGTACAGCGACCGATGCCGTCTTGCCGTCGCGGTAAAAGAACACCGGGCCGAACTCGGGCGCAGCCTGGCCGTGGCGGAAGACCCCGGAGGAAAGGCGCTCGGGTTCCAGGATCGCGGCGCGCGCGGTTGCGGTCGCGGCGAGCATGCCGACTATCACCGCGGCGAACGCATGGATGCGTCGCGATGCCGCCTTCGAGTAGCGCAGCACCCAGGTGCCGAGCAGTATGTCGATTGCGGCACCGACTACCAAGGCGAGCTTGAGCCCGACGGCAGGCATCAGCACGTGCACGGCGAGCAGCACGCCGGCGATGGCGCCGAGGGTATTTGCGGCGTACACCTGGCCGATTGCGCGCTCGCCGCGCCCGCCGCGCAACAGCACCTGTGTGAAAAGCGGCAGCGTCATTCCTGCGAGGAAAGTCGCAGGGAGCATCACCGCGAACGCCAGCGCGTGGCCGAACAGGTTGAACAGCGGATAGGCGCTGTCGTTGCGCTGAAGCACGCCGAGCACCCACGCCATCCAGTCGAATGTCCAGTGGTAGACGAATATCGTGGCGAGCGCTGCCAGACCCATGAAAACCTGCACCAAGCCGGCGAAGCGCACCGGGTCGGCGAGCCGGTCGATGCGGCGGCGGATCCACAGGCCGCCGAGCGCGAGGCCGGTGATGAAGGCCGAGAGCATCAGCTCGAACGCGTGGAACGACGAGCCGAGCACCAGCGACAACATCCTGATCCAGACGATCTCGTAGATGAAAGAGGCGAGACCGGTGACGAAGGCTGCTGCGAGAAACAGGCGGGCGACGGGGTTCCCGGACGGCGCGGCGCCGCCGGAGTGCGCCGCGGCGACGGCGGCAGGCTCGCCCAGGCGCGCGATGGCGAGAACCGCCGCGGCGAGCGCGAGGTTGAGTGCTCCTGCCAACCGCATCGTGCCCGGCATCCCTAGCCAGCCGATCAGCAAGAAGGCTGCGGCGAGCGCTCCGGCGGCCGCGCCGATCGAGTTGGTGAAGTAGAGCATCGCCAGATGATGGCCGCTCGCCTCGGGACCGCGTCGGATCACCGCGCCCGAGAGCAGCGGGAAAGTCATGCCGAGCAGCAGGGTCTGCGGCACGATCAATACGGCGCACAGCGAATACTTGTAGATCTCGACCGCCCCTGGCGAACCGAGCGCCGGCAGGACCTGATCGAGCGAGAACTGCGTCAACAGCAGGTACGACTCGTGGAATACGAGCGCCGCCACCCCGATCGCAGCCTCGATCCAGCCGTAGGCGGCGAGCAGGTTCTTCAATCGCGCGCTCCAGCGGCTCGCGAGCCACGCCCCGAGGGCCATTCCGCCCATGAAGGCGGCGAGCACGAACGACTGTGCGAACGCCGCCGCGCCGAGGAAGAGCTTCAGGTAGTGCGACCAGACGGATTCGTAGATGAGCCCGGTAAAGCCCGACAGGGCAAACAGGGCGAACAGCAGCTTGACGTTTCGGTCGGGCATGTTCCCTCCGGAGGAGAGGGTCAGTGGTGCAGGATCTTGGACAGGAACAGCTGTGCGCGTTCGGAGCGCGGCTTTCCGAAAAAGTCGTCTTTCAAGGCGTCCTCGACGATCTCGCCGCGGTCCATGAAGACGACGCGGTGGGCGACCTTTCGGGCAAAACCCATCTCGTGCGTGACCACCATCATGGTCATGCCTTCGCGAGCGAGCTCGACCATGACGTCGAGCACCTCGTTGATCATCTCCGGGTCGAGCGCCGAAGTGGGCTCGTCGAACAGCATCGCGATCGGATCCATGGCGAGCGCGCGGGCGATGGCGACGCGCTGCTGCTGGCCCCCGGAGAGCTGGCCGGGATACTTGTCCTTGTGGGCGGCGAGGCCCACGCGTTCGAGCAGCTTGAGGGCCTTCTGCGTCGCTTCCTCGGGAGTGCGCACTAGCACCTTCACCTGCGCGAGCGTCAGGTTGCGGGTCACGCTCATGTGCGGAAACAGCTCGAAGTTCTGGAACACCATGCCGATCCTCGAGCGCAGCTTCGGGAGATCGGTCTTCGGATCGCCGACCGAGATGCCGTCGACCGTGATTTCGCCTTTCTGGAAGGGCTCCAGGCCGTTCACGCACTTGATGAGCGTCGATTTTCCGCTCCCGGAGGGTCCGCACACGACGACGACCTCGCCTTTCTTGACATCGGTGGAGCAGTCGGTGAGGACCTGGAAGCCGCCGTACCACTTGCTGACGTTCTTGAGCAAGATCATTGGACCCTACTTGATGATTGCGATGCGTTCCTGGAGCCGCCTGACCAGGGTCGACAGCCCGTACGAGACGACGAAATACACCACGGCAACGAAGCTGTACATCTCGACCAGGCGGTAGTCGCGGTTGGCGACTTTCGCGGCGGCGCCCAGGAAATCGGTGGCGGAGATCACGTACACGAGCGAGGTGTCCTGGAACAGGATGATGGTCTGGGTGAGCAGCACCGGCAGCATGTTGCGGAATGCCTGCGGCAGGACGATCCTCGCCATGGTCTGCCAGTAGTCGAGGCCGAGCGCGTAGCCCGACCACACCTGTCCGCGCGGGATCGACTGGATGCCGGCGCGCATGATCTCGCAATAGTACGCGGCCTCGAACATGGTGAAGGTGATCGCTGCCGACCAGAACGCTCCGACCTTGATCGGGTCCTTGGCGCCGATCACCCAGGCGCCGATGTACGGCACGAGGAAGAAGAACCAGAAGATCACCAGCACCAGCGGGATCGAGCGCATCAGGTTGACGTAGGCGCCCGCGAGCAGGGACACGGGCCTCATGCTGGAGAGCCGCATCATCGCGAGCAGGGTGCCGAAGACGATTCCGCCCGCCATCGCGAGCGCGGTCAGCGTGAGCGTGAAGCTCATCCCCTCCCTGAAGAGATAGCCCCAGGAGCGCTGGATGACGTCGAAATCGAAGCCGGACATCAGTGTCCCGCCTGCGGTGCGCCTGCTGCGGCGATCAGACCAGGCACGCGCACCTTCTTCTCGAGCGCCCGCATCAGCACCACCACGATCAGATTCGTGAGCAGGTAAATCACGGTGGCCGCGGTGAACGCCTCGAACACGCGAAAGCTGAACTCCTGCATCGCCCGCGCACGGCCGGTCAGCTCGAGCAGCCCGATGGTCAGGGCGACCGACGAGTTCTTGATGACGTTCATGAACTCGGAGGTGAGCGGCGGCAGGATGATGCGGAAGGCTTGCGGGAGGACGACCTGACGGTAGGTCTGCGTTTCAGTCAGCCCCATCGCGATGCCGGCCATGCGCTGGCCGCGCGGCAGGGAATTGATTCCGGCGCGGACCTGCTCGGCGACGCGCACGGAGGTAAAGATGCCGAGGCACAGCACCGCCGGGACGTACGAGCTCCAGGGCGGCGGCATCTGCTTGATCCAGGCCCAGCCCTTTGGGCAGGAGCTCGGGAACGACGAAGAACCACAGGAACATCTGCACGATGAGCGGGACGTTGCGGAAAATCTCGACGTACAAATTGCCGAGACGCACAACCCACTTCAAGGGCGTGGTGCGCAGCGTTCCGACCAGCGAGCCGATCACGAGCGCGATCATCCAGGCGGCGAGCGCGGTGGCGAGCGTCCAGCCGAGGCCGACCACGAGGTAATGCAGGTAGCTGCCCGTGCCCCCCGGCTCCGCCTCGAGCAGGACTGTCCAGTGCCAGTTGTAGTTCACGGTCCTCCCGTATGAACTACAAGATCAGAAAATTATTTGTAAGAAGCGGGATCTCCGGAATCAGTGGGATTCGCGATGACCTTCTTGAACTGGTCGCTCATCGGCACGTTCAGGTTGATGCCCTTGGGCGGCACCGGTTTCAGGAACCACTTCTCGTAGATCGGGTTGATCTGCCCCGATTTGTAGATGCTCGTCATGGCCGCGTTCACGACCTTCTTGAACGCGGCGTCGTCCTTGCGCAGCATGATGCCGTAGGGCTCGACCGAGAGCGCTTCGGCCGAGATCGCATAGTCGCCGGGGGTGCGCGATTGCGCGGCGAGGCTGTAGAGCAGGATGTCGTCCATCACGAACGCCACCGCGCGCCCGGTCTCGACCATCTGGAAGGCCTCGGGGTGGCCGTTCGCCGAGATGATGTTCATGCCGAGGTTCTGCGCTCCGTTGATCTCGGTGATCTGCTTGATGTTGGTCGTTCCCGCGGTCGAGACGATGGTCTTGCCCTTGAGGTCGGCGAGCGAGCGGATGTTCGCGGACTTCCTCGCGGTCCAGCGGTTGGCGGTGACGAAGTGCGTGATCGTAAACCACACCTGTTCCTGGCGCGCGAGGTTGTTGGTGGTGGAGCCGCACTCCAGGTCGATCGTGCCGTTCGCCATCAGCGGGATGCGGTTCGCGGAAGTGACGAGCTGGTACTTGACGTCGAGCCTGGGCATCTTGAGATCGCTCTTCACCGCATCGACGATCTTGAGGCACAGGTCGACGGCGTAGCCCACCGGCTGCTGCCTGTCGTCGTAGTAGGAGAACGGGATCGAGGCGTCGCGGTGTCCGATGGTGATAGCGCCGCTGTCCTTGATTTTTTTCAGGGTGCCTTCCTGCGCCGCAGCGGGAACTGCGACGGCCAGAGCCAGGGCGGCGAGAATCAGCGTGATCGGTCGGGTCATGTCGGTCTCCTTGTGGGCCGATCGAGTCGGCGGCTGGATGGGTGGGCGAGGCTGCACGATTCTACGGGAGTCCCCCGTTCCTTGTCCAAGCGGCACCGACGGGCGCGGAAGGGCAGAACCCCTCGGGCGGACTAGAATTTGATCTCCTGTCTGAGAAGGAGCACGACATGGGCCAGGCGCCGACGCGCATCGAACACGATCTCTTGGGTGACCGGGCGGTCCCTGCCGACGCTTATTACGGTATCCACACCTTGCGCGCGTTGGAAAACTTTCCCATCACGGGGACTGCGATCTCCATCTACCCGGACCTCGTGCGCGCGCTCGCCTGCGTCAAGCAGGCGGCGGCGCTCGCGAACAATGCCCTCGGACTGCTCCCGGACGGCAAGGCCGATGCGATCGCGCGAGCCTGCGAGGAGATCCGCGGAGGCAGGCTCCTCGACCCGTTCGTCGTGGACGTCATCCAGGGCGGGGCAGGGACCTCGACCAACATGAACGCCAACGAGGTCATCGCCAACCGCGGGCTCGAGCTCCTCGGCCACAAGCGCGGCGAGTACTCATATCTGCATCCGGTCGAAGACGTCAACATGAGCCAGAGCACCAACGACGTCTACCCGACGGCCGTCAAGGTGGCGCTGCATTTCGCGATCGACCGCCTCGGCGCAGCTATGCGGGAGCTGCGCCTTGCGTTCAGCGCCAAGGCGCAGGAGTTCACCGACGTGCTGAAGATGGGGCGAACGCAGCTCCAGGACGCCGTGCCGATGACGCTCGGCCAGGAATTGACCACGTACGCCGTGATGCTGCAGGAGGACGAGGAGCGCCTGAGGGAGGCGGCGCTGCTCATCACCGAAATCAACCTCGGAGCGACCGCAATCGGCACCGGCATCAACGCCCACCCCGACTACGCGGCGCTGGTGTGCCAGCGGCTCGCGGAGCTCACCGGCATCCGGCTCGTGACGGCTCCGAATCTCGTTGAGGCGACGCAGGACGCGGGCGCCTACGTCCAGCTCTCAGGCGTGCTGAAACGGATCGCGGTGAAGCTCTCCAAGGTCTGCAACGACCTGCGGCTGCTGTCCTCGGGTCCCCGCGCCGGCTTCGGCGAGATCAACCTGCCGCCGGTCCAGGCGGGATCGTCGATCATGCCCGGCAAGGTCAATCCGGTCATCCCGGAGGTCGTGAACCAGATCGCGTTCGAGGTCATCGGCAACGACGTGACGGTGAGCTTTGCCGCGGAAGCGGGGCAGCTGCAGCTGAACGCCTTCGAGCCCGTCATCGCCCACAGCCTGTTCAAGAGCCTGATGCACCTTCAGAACGGCTGCGACACCCTGCGCGAGCGCTGCGTGACCGGCATCACCGCGAACCGGGAGCGCATGGCGCACACGGTGCGGGAGGCGATCGGCCTGGTGACCGCGCTCAATCCCTATATCGGCTATTCGGCGGCGAGCGAGGTGGCGCGGGAAGCGCTTGCGACCGGCAGGGCCGTATACGACCTGGTTCTGGAAAAAAAACTGCTCTCCAAGGAACAGCTCGACGAGATCCTGCGGCCGGAAAACCTGACGCGGCCGGGGCGCCCGGTACCGACCGAGCCCTCGGAGGCGAAGAAGGCGAAGCGCTAGGCTACGCCGCGCGCTTCACCCTTTTTCCCAGCACGTTGCGCAGGGTTCGGCCGGTGAAACTCGCGTCCAGGGCAGCCACGTCCTCGGGTGTGCCTTGCGCGAGGATGCGCCCGCCGCCCTCGCCGCCCTCGGGTCCGAGGTCGATGATCCAGTCGGCGGTCTTGATCACATCCAGATTGTGCTCGATGACAACCACGGTATTGCCCGCGTCGCGCAGTCGGTGCAGCACCGAGAGCAGCAGGTCGATGTCCTTGAAGTGCAGGCCCGTGGTCGGCTCGTCCAGGATATAGAGCGTGCGTCCGGTGTCGCGCTTGGAGAGCTCGAGCGAGAGCTTCACCCGCTGCGCCTCTCCGCCCGAGAGCGTGGTGGCGGGCTGGCCGAGCTGGATGTAGCCCAGGCCGACTTCGAGCAGGGTCTGGAGTTTGCGCTCCACCGCGGGGACCGCGTTGAAGAACTCGTACGCGGACTCCACCGTCATCTGCAGAACGTCGTGGACGTTCTTTCCCTTGAACTGCACTTCGAGCGTCTCGCGGTTGTAGCGCTTCCCGTGGCAGGTGTCGCAGGGCACGTAGATATCCGGAAGAAAATGCATTTCGACCTTGATGACGCCGTCGCCCTGGCAGGCTTCGCAGCGCCCGCCCTTGACGTTGAAGGAGAAGCGCCCGGGCCCGTAGCCGCGCTCGCGCGCCATCGGCACGCCCGCGAAAAGCTCGCGGATCGGCGTGAAGAGCGCCGTGTAGGTCGCAGGGTTGGAGCGCGGGGTGCGGCCGATCGGGCTCTGGTCGACGCTCACCGCCTTGTCGAAGAATTCCAGCCCCTTGACCGAATCGTGCGCGGCGGGCTCGTGCGTCGAACCGTAGAGCTCGCGCGCGACGGCGTGATACAGCGTGTCGTTGATGAGCGTCGATTTGCCCGAGCCTGAGACGCCGGTGACGCACACGAACAGGCCCACCGGCAGCGCAAGGTCGATATTCTTGAGATTGTTCCCGCGCGCCCCGCGCAGCCTGAAGACCCGCGTCCTGTCGAAGCGTCGGCGGTTCTTGGGCACGGCGATCTCGAGCGCGCCGGAGAGATACTGACCGGTGAGAGAGGCGGGGTTCCTGCGGATCTGCTCGGGCGTGCCTTCCGCGACCACCTCGCCGCCGTGCTCGCCCGCTCCCGGCCCCATGTCGAGCACGTGATCGGCCGAGTTGATCGCCTCTTCGTCGTGCTCGACCACGATGACGGTATTGCCGATGTCGCGCAAGTGCTTGAGCGTGGTGAGGAGACGGGCGTTGTCGCGCTGGTGCAGGCCGATCGAGGGCTCGTCGAGCACGTACATGACGCCGGTGAGTCCCGAGCCGATCTGGCTCGCGAGGCGGATGCGCTGCGCCTCGCCGCCCGAGAGCGTGTCTGCGGCGCGGTCGAGCGACAGATAGTCGAGGCCGACGTTGTTGAGGAAGTTGAGCCGCGCAGCGATCTCGTTGACGATTTTCTCGGCAATGGCCTGCTTGCTGCCTTCGAGCTTGAGCCTCCGGAAGAATTCGAGCGCCTGCTTCAGGGGGAAAGCGCTCACCTCGAAGATCGCGCGGTCGTCGATCCTGACGTTCCGCGCTTCCGGGCGAAGCCGCGTCCCTCCGCACGAGGGGCAGGGCCTGGTATTCAGGTATTTCGCGAGCTCCTCGCGCACCACCAGAGAATCGGTCTCCTTGTAGCGGCGCTCGAGGCTGGGCAGGATGCCCTCGAAGGCGTGCTCCTTCACCACCGTGCGGCCGCGCTCGCCCAGGTAGGAGAACGGGATCTTCTCCTGGGTGCCATGGAGCACGAGCGTCCGGACCGGCTCGGGGAGTTTCTCGAACGGCGCCTCGACATCGAACCGGAAATGCGCGGCGAGGCTCGTGAGCATCTGAAAATAAAACTGATTGCGCCGGTCCCAGCCCTTGATCGCGCCGCTCGCGAGGGAGAGGCCCGCGTGCGCGACCACGCGCTTCGGATCGAAGAAAGTGATCGTGCCCAGGCCGTCGCACTCCGGGCAGGCGCCCATGGGGTTGTTGAAGGAGAACAGGCGCGGCTCGAGCTCGGGCAGCGAGTAGTCGCAGACCGGGCAGGCGTAGCGCGCCGAGAAGACGTGCTCGCGGCCCGAATCGAGATCGAGCACCACCGCGCGGCCATCGGCGTGCTTGAGCGCCGTTTCGAAGGATTCCGCCAGGCGCTGTTTCGCGTCGGGGCGCACCTTCAGGCGGTCGACGACCACGTCCATCGAGTGCTTGATGTTCTTGGAGAGCTTGGGGACCGAGTCGATTTCATGGACCTTGCCGTCGACGCGCAGGCGCGCGAACCCCTGCGCGCGCAGCTCCGCGACCAGCTCGTGCTGCTCGCCCTTGCGGCTCGCGACGATGGGGGCGAGGATCATGAGCTTGGTGTCCTCGGGGAGCGCCAGCGCGTGGTCGACCATCTGCGACACCGACTGTGCCTGCAGGGGCAGTTTGTGCTCCGGGCAGTAGGGGGTTCCGACGCGCGCATAGAGCAGTCGCAGGTAGTCGTGGATCTCGGTGATGGTTCCGACGGTCGAGCGCGGGTTGTGGCTCGCCGCCTTCTGCTCGATCGAGATCGCGGGCGAGAGGCCCTCGATCAGATCGACGTCGGGCTTTTCCATCAGCTGCAGGAACTGGCGCGCGTAGGCCGAGAGCGACTCGACGTAGCGGCGCTGGCCCTCCGCGTAGAGCGTGTCGAAGGCGAGCGAGGATTTTCCGGAGCCCGACAGCCCGGTGATCACGATCAGCCGGTTTCTCGGCAAATCGACGTTCAGGTTCTTCAGGTTGTGCGTTCGTGCGCCGCGGATGCGGATCTGGTCCATCAAAGCCGGTCGAGGAGAAAGGCCAAACCCGCTACTATACGAAATTCCGCGGTACCTACGCTACCCCCATGACTTCAGCCGAGCTTTCCGTTGCGTTCTTTTTGCAGATGTTCTTCATTCTCGCGGCCTGCCGGGCGGTCGGCTGGGTGGCGCGGCGCTGCGGCCAGCCGCAAGTCATCGGCGAAATGATCGCGGGCGTGCTCATCGGGCCGTCCTTGCTCGGGCTCTTCTCGCCCGGGGCGCAGCAGTTCCTGTTCCCGCCGGAATCGCTCAAGACGCTCTACGTCTTCGCGCAGCTCGGCATCGGGCTCTACATGTTCCTGGTGGGCGTGGAGTTCAATACGGAGCTTTTCCGCAGCCGCATGCGCAGCGCCGTCTCGGTATCCCTCGCGGGAATGCTGGTGCCCTTCATCATCGGCACGGCGCTCGCGCTGTGGCTTGTCAAGGTGCCGGGGCTCTTCTCCGAGAAGACGCGCACGTTCGAAGCGATTCTCTTCCTCGGTGCGGCCATCGCCATCACGGCCTTTCCGGTGCTTGCCCGCATCATCCACGACCGCGGCCTCACCGGCACGGCCCTGGGCACGCTCGTGCTCGCGGCCGGCGCGATCAACGATGCGGCGGCCTGGTGCGTGTTTGCGGTCGTGCTCGCGAGCTTCGGCGGCGGAACCATGGTGGCGGTGAAGGCTTTCGCAGGCGGGATCGGCTATGCGCTTCTCATGGTGTTCGCCGGGCGCAAGCTGCTATCGCCCCTGGGACGATTGGCCGAAGCCGAACGCAGGATCAGCCCGGGCCTGCTCGGCGTGGTGCTCATGCTCCTCATGCTCGCCGCATGGGCGATGGACGCGGCAGGCATCCACGCCGTATTCGGCGGCTTCATGCTCGGGGCGGTCATGCCGCGGGGTTTCCTCACCCAGGAGCTCAGGCGGCAGCTCGAACCGCTCGCCGTGGTGTTCCTCCTGCCGATGTTCTTCACGTTCTCGGGCCTGAATACGCGGCTCGACATGGTGGCGAGCCCCGAGCTCCTTTTCATCGCCGCGGTCGTGCTGGTCGCCTCGATCGTGGCCAAGGGCGTGGCCTGCTGGGCCGCCGCACGGCTCGCAGGCGAAGACAACCGGACCGCACTGGCCGTGGGCTCCCTGATGAACGCGCGGGGTGTGATGGAGCTGATCATTCTCAACATCGGATTGCAGAAAGGGATCATCCAACCGGCGCTATTTTCCATCATGGTCTTGATGGCCATCGTGACCACGCTGATGGCCTCGCCCTTGTTCGAATGGGTGTATGGGAAGAGGGCCCGCGCCGCAGGCGAGCTCGACGCGCTTTCTTCGAAGGCCTGAAGCGCCGTGCATGTCTCCGCTCGAACTGCGCGCTAGCCTCTCGCTCGCGTCCCTGTTCGCCCTGCGCATGCTCGGGCTCTTTTTGATCCTGCCGGTGTTCGCGGTGCATGCCCATCGGCTTTCCGGCGGCGACAGCCACACGCTGGTCGGGATGGCGCTGGGCGTCTACGGCCTGACCCAGGCGATCCTGCAGATTCCCTACGGCATGGCTTCCGATCGCTACGGCAGGAAGCGGGTGATCGTGATCGGCTTGCTGGTCTTTGCGCTCGGAAGCTTTCTCGCGGCGTGGGCGTCCGACATCCAGTGGGTGATTGTCGGGCGCGCGATGCAGGGAGCCGGTGCGATCTCTGCGCCGGTGACGGCTTTCGCCGCCGATCTCACGCGCGAAGAGCACCGCGCCAAGGCGATGGCGATCATAGGCGGTTCGATCGGCTTGAGTTTTGCCGTGTCGCTCGTCGCCGCGCCGGCGCTCTATCACGGCATCGGGATGGACGGAATCTTCACCTTCGCCGGCGCGCTGTCGCTCGCTGCGATCTGGATGACGCTCTTCGTGGTCCCCGCGGAACCTCGAGGCGGCGGCGACCCCCCGCCTCGGGCGCGATCCGGGGCGCTTCGCGAGACCTTGCGCAACCCAGAGCAGCTGCGGCTGAACCTCGGTATCTTCTCGCTCCACGTCGTGCAAATGGCGATTTTCGTCGTGATTCCGGCGGCGTTCGTTCGCTACGGCGGGCTCGCCGTCACCGAGCATTGGAAAATATATCTGCCGGTGGTGATCGGCTCGTTCGTTCTCATGGCGCCGCCCTTGATCCAGGCGGAACGCCGGGGCCGCCTCAAGTTTCTTTTCATCAGCGCGATCGTCCTCCTGCTTGCTGTCGAGCTCGGTTTCGCGGTGTGTTACACGAACTTCCAGATGGCCGTCACGCTGCTGCTCGCATTCTTCGTCGCTTTCAACGTTCTCGAGGCGACTTTGCCGTCTCTCGTGTCCCGGATCGCGCCGGCGGCATCGCGCGGCGCCGCGCTCGGGGTGTACAACACCACGCAGTCGCTGGGGCTGTTCGTCGGCGGCGCCCTCGGGGGCTGGCTCGCCGGGCGTTTCGGCGATTCCGCAGTCTTTGTATTCGGAATCGCGATTGTCGCGTTATGGCTGGGGACGGCATGGCAAATGCGCATTCCGGGTGAATCTGCGGAGCGGATCTTCCCGGTGGGCGCGGGGGCCGATCCGGTCGCGTTGCGCGAGGGACTCTTGCGCCTGCGCGGGGTGCGCGACGCCGTGATCGCGCCCGAACGGGGCGTCGTCCGGTTAACCGTGTATCCTGATTCGTTCGACGCAAACACGGCGAGAAAATTGATCGAGGGGGAAGACTAAATGGCTTCGGTAAACAAAGTGATTCTCGTAGGCAACCTCGGGCGCGATCCCGAGACGCGTTACAACCCCGAAGGCGGGGCGATCACCAACATCTCGGTCGCCACCACGGATACCTGGAAGGACAAGGCGAGCGGCGAAAAGCAGGAACGCACCGAATGGCACCGCGTGGTGTTCTTCAGCCGGCTCGCGGAAATCGCGGGCGAGTATCTCAAGAAGGGCTCGCAGGTCTACATCGAGGGATCCTTGCGCACGCGCAAGTGGCAGGACAAGGAGGGGAAGGAACGCACTACCACCGAAATCGTCGCCGACCGCATGCAGATGCTCGGCAGCCGGCAAGGGGCGGGCGATACGGGCGCCCGCGAAGCGAAAGAGCCCGCGGCCGCGGGCGAGGGCAAGGCCGCCAAGAAACCGGCGGGCAAGTTCGACGACATGGAAGACGACATCCCGTTCTAGCCGCGGTGCCGGCACAGCAGCAGGACTTCCCCGACCTCGGCGGTGTCGATGAGGCCCTGCGCCAGCGCCAGCGGTTTTTGAAAGCGCACGCCCAGGGGCATCATCACGCGGTTGTAGGTCCACATCGCCAGTTCGCGCTGGTGAATCAGGAACCACATGCCGAGGTCCACCAAACGCGAGGATTTCGGCATCATCCCGAAGGCGGCGCTGCGCTCCACCGCGAAGCCGTGCCGCGCGAGCTTGGCCCTCAATTCCGTCGGCTCGTAGCGGTGCCGGTGGCCGACGAAGGCGTCGAACCCCGACCACTTCGCCGGATGCAGCGGCACCGAGGTGATCAGCGCGGCCCCCGGCGCCGCCACGCGCGAGAGCTCCGCCAGGGCGCGCTCGTCGTCGTCGACGTGCTCGACCACATCGAAGGCGCAGATCAGGTCGAAACCCGCATTGCCGTAGGGCAGGGCCGTGATGGAGCCGAGCGTCCCGGAGCCGCCGCGCGCGCGCAGCTTTTCCAGCGCCGCCACGCTTATATCGATGAACTGCGTATCCTCGATCGGGAGGCGGGGGCGCAATCCCGGCGCCACCTCCAGCCGGCGCTGCGCCGGAGCGAGCAGCGAGCGGACGAGGGGCCAGGTGTTGAAGCGCTCGGGCTCGATCAGGCGCGCGTCCCTCCACAGCGCGTTGTAGAAATGCCGGTTGACTTCGAGCAGCTCGGATTCCGTGCGGGCGGGAATCAGCGAAGTCATCTAAGACCGCCGAGTTGAAGGCTGAGCGCTTATAATGAAATGTCCAGCACCTTACGGTTTCTGATCGCAAATGAATAGTGCCATGAAACAGGACAACCTGACCGTCCTCAGTGAATTCCTGCACAAGCGCGAAAACATCGACCCCGCCCGAGTGACGCCCGAGGCCTCGCTCGAGGAACTCAAGGTCGATTCGCTCCTGCTGCTCGAACTTCTGTTCGAATTCGAGGACAGGCTCGGCGTCAAGATGCCGCAGGACATTCCCCGACCCAAGACCGTCGGCGACCTGCTGGGGATCGTGGACAGGGTCACAGCCGGAAACGGCGTCTGAATGGCGAGCGCGCGGCGCGTTGCCGTTACCGGCCTGGGGCTGGTCAACCCTTTTGGTGGGGACCTTGCGGACTTCTTCGGCCGGATGCTGCGCGGCGAATCGGCGATCCGGCTATATACTCGCGAGGACGACGTGCCCAGGCCGCTTTCCGTCCCGGCGGTCCGTTGCGCGAATTTCGACGCCGACGCGGCACTGGGCCGATCTCTTTCCTACACCATGGACCGCTACAGCCAGCTCGGGGCCACGGCAGCCTTCTCGGCATGGCGCGATGCCGGGCTTCCCGAGACCAAGGACGCGCCGCGCAACGACTGGGGCGTCTCCTGGGGCACGGCGCTGGGCGGTACGCTGACGTTCGAGAGCGGCTATATCGAGATGTTGCGTAACGGCCGCGAGCGCGTGCCGCCGCTTTCGGTCGTGCTCGGAATGAGCAACGCAGCCGCTTCCCACATATCGATCCAGCTCGGCCTGGGGGCTTCCTGCGCGACCTATTCGGTCGCGTGTGCCTCATCGGCAGTCGCGATCGGCGAGGCCTTGCCGAAGATCCGCTCGGGCGAAGCGACGCTGATGGTCGTGGGCGGGTCCGAAGCGCCGCTCTCCTACGGCGTGGTGCGCGCCTGGGAAGCGATGCGCATTCTTGCCCTGGGCGACGCGGCATCCGCCGTGCGCGCCTGCCGCCCGTTCAGCTCGGATCGGCAGGGCCTGGTGCTCGGCGAAGGGGCGGGCGCAATGATCCTCGAAGACTGGGACCACGCGGTTCGGCGCGGCGCGAGGATTTACGCCGAATTCGCGGGGTGTGGCAGCACTTCCGATCATGAGCACCTCGTCCGGCCGAATGTCGATGGACAGATGCGCGCGATGCGCATGGCAATTCAGGACGGCGGCATGACGCCCGACGAGATCGATTACATCAACGCGCATGGCACGGCGACGCGCGAAGGCGACCCGATCGAAATCGCGGCCATTCGCGGTGTATTCGGATCGCGTTCCGCGGCCGTCGCTGTCAGCGCCACGAAATCGATGCACGCGCACATGCTGGGCGCAACGGGCGTGATCGAAGCCATCATCACCGTGCTGTCTCTCGCGTCGCAGGAGGCGCCCCCGACCGCGTATCTCGACGATCTGGACCGCGAATGCACCGGTGTACGCCACATTACCGGTGCATCTCTGCGCGGCAGCCTGGGGGCGGCGCTTTCCAACTCCTTCGCATTCGGGGGCAGCAACACGGTGCTCGCATTCCGCGCGGCTCATTGAGTCCACGCGCTGGCGTAAATCACGAAGGTCTCAGCCGACGGATCGCGAGGTGCGGCAGGCGCAGCACGAAGCCGAGGAAAAGACGGACGTGCATCCAGGTCAGCAGCGCGTTGTCGCGCCAGTAGTTGAAATGCGACACGCCGCCCTCGTCGGGGTGGAAATACCGCACCGGCGCGGGTCTGTTGAGCGGGCGCACCCCCAGCCAGCACATCCGCACGACCGCTTCCGGGTCGAAGTCGAAGCGGCGCATCCAGACCTGCTCGCGCATCACCTTGCGCAGGGGCGCGATCGGGTACACCCTGAAGCCAAACAGCGAATCGCCGATTCCCGTCCAGAGCGTTTCGAGGTTGGCCCACCAGTTGGATACACGGCGCCCCTTCACGCGCAGATTCGGCGCGCTCGCGTCGAACACCGGAACACCCAGCACCATGCAGGAAGGCTCGGCCAGGGAAGTCGCCATGAACTCGCCGATAAGCGCGCTGGGGTGCTGCCCGTCGGAATCCATCGTCAGAACGTGCGTGAAGCCGGCGGCCTGCGCAAGTTCGATGCCGTGCAGCACGGCCGCGCCCTTGCCCCCGTTCCTGGGCAGTACGATCACCTTCAGACCGGGATCGACCTTGGCCATCGCGAGCAATCCTTCGGCCGTCCCGTCGGTACTCGCATCCACGACGATCCACACCGGGTTCCAGGAACGCCGTGCAGCCTGGACCGTTTCATAGACTCTCGCGCCGGGGTTGTAGCTCGGAATCAGAACAATGTGGGTCCGCGAAGCCTTCTCCATCGAGCCCTCATCGCTCGTCGAGCCGGGGATTGTGCGGCTGCGCGAGGATGCCTGCGGCATCGATGCCATCGGGGCGGCCGAGCTCCGATGCGAGATAGGCTTCCAGTTCCGCGACCATCTCTCTCAAATTGTCCCTGGGCATGAAACGCCTTCCCAGCCGAACGCGGTAGCAGATCGGCATCGGCGGGATGCGATAAAGGGGCCAGCCCTTGGACAGAAAGGGCGATGTGGTTTCGATCAATACCGTCTGAATGGGAACGCCGGAGCGCTTCGAGACGAGGGCCGCTCCTCCCTTCAGACGATTGATCGGCGCTCGCGTCGTGCGGGTTCCTTCCGGAAAGAGCAGGAGCTGGCTGCCGGACCTGAGGTTCTGCACCGCCTGCGTCGGCGCTCCGATGAAGTCATCGTTGCGTATGTAGCCGGAAAGGCGCGCCGATGCTCCATAAATCGGATTGTCGATCAGCTTGGCCTTCATCACGCAAGCCACGTCGGGCAGGCGCGAGAGGACCATGACCGCGTCCAGAAGACTGGGGTGGTTGGGCGCGATGATCAAAGGTCCGGCACCGCGCAAGGCGTCCAGCGCACCGAGATCGAAGCGAATCGCCCCGGTCAGCGTGGATAAGTAGAGATAGCAGCGAAATCCCCAGCTGGTGATCGAGCGACCGACTACCTTCCCCCGTTCCTCGGGCAGCGCGTAGCCGAGGAATGCCGCGACCACGGACCATATCAAGCACATCAAGCCAAAGACGAGCAGACCCGAGTAAACGACGAGGTATCCGTAAGCGGCGCGCAAGCCCGTCCGGATGATCGGCGTTGCGGATCCCTGCAAGAGCATGGCTCTCCGTCCTGTTCGTGAGACAGATTCACCACCCTAACACAGGACGCGGCGCGAATAACTGCCCGTGTTCCGTCGCATTTGCCCGGAAGCCACGGTAAAATCCCGATTTCCCGATTTCGGGATATCGGAGGAACTGGTCTCGTGGACGCGAAGCGGCGCGAAGTGTTGAAGACCGGTGGCGGTGTGCTCGCCCTGGCGGCTGCGGGGGTCATCAGGCCCGGCGATGCACTCGGGCAGGAGTGGAACAAGGCGGCGTTCGACACGAAGAGCGTCGCGGAGACGGTAAAGGCGCTGGGCGCCAGCGGCTCGACTCCGAGCAGCGGCGTCGAGATCACGGCGCCGGACATCGCGGAAAACGGAGCGGTCGTGCCGATCGCCGTGGAGAGCAAGCTTCCCCGGACGGAAGCCATCGCCATCCTGATCGAAAAGAACCCGAACACGCTGTCCGCGGAATTCGCGATCCCCTCGGGCACCGACCCGTTCGTCAGCACCCGCGTCAAGATGGCGGAGACGTCGAATATCTACGCGCTCGTAGTCGCGGACGGCAAGTACTTCCATGCGGTGAAGGAGATCAAAGTGACGATCGGTGGATGCGGGGGTTGATATGGCGGACCCGATGCGCATCCGCGCCAACATGACGGGCGACAAGGTCGAGGTGAAGGTGCTGATGGCGCACGAGATGGAGACCGGCCTGCGCAAAGACGCAAGCGGCAATGCCATTCCGGCGCATTTCATCCGGAACGTGACCGTAACGCATGGCGGCAAGACCGTGCTGTCGGCGCAGTGGGGAACCTCGGTTTCGCGCAATCCCTTTCTGCATTTTCGCTTCAAAGGCGGCAAGCCTGGCGAGAAAGTGACGATTACCTGGCTCGACAACAGGGGCGAGAAGAGAACCGACGAGGCGGTCATCGCCGGCGGCTGACGCTCGTCCCGGCACAACCACGAGGAAAGAGTCATGGGTATTCAGCGCGTCCTCGCCGGGGTGCTCGCGGCGACCTTGCCGTGCTTTTCCCCGGCCCAGCAGGACACCCTGAAGGAAATCGAGCGCTACCGCCAGCTCCTGCAGGAGAGCAATCCCGCCGAGCTGTACGAGGCGCGCGGCGCCGAGCACTGGACGCGCAAGCGCGGACCGAAGAGCTCTTCGCTCGAGCGCTGCGACCTCGGCCTCGGGCCCGGTGTCGTCAAGGGCGCCTACGTGCGGCTGCCGCGCTACTTTGCCGACACCGACCGCGTGCAGGACCTCGAGTCGCGTCTGGTCACCTGCATGGTGGCGCTGCAAGGGTTCGCTCCCGAAGAAGCCAGACGCAACCCGTTTTCCGGGACGGGAGCGCCGATGATCACGACGGACCCTTTTTCCGGCGTGGGTCAGCGGTCGGTGATGACGGATCTGGTTGCCTGGATCGCATCCGAGTCGCGCGGCATGACGATTGCCCCGCCGATGTCCCATCCGAAAGAGCGCCTGGCCTATCAGGCGGGCGAAAGGCTTTTCTACTTTCGCGCAGGACCGTATGACTTCGGCTGCATCACCTGCCACGGCGAGGAAGGAAAACGGATCCGGTTGCAGAATCTGCCGAAAATGACCAATGCCAAAGACGCGCAACGCGCGTTCGGCACCTGGCCCGCATACCGCGTCTCGGAGGGCGAGTTGCGGTCCATGCAATGGCGAATGTGGGAGTGCATCCGGCAGATGCGCTTCCCGGAGCTGGAGTTCGCTTCCGATGCGTCAATCGCGCTGATCGTGTTCCTCGCCAACCGGGCCGAGGGCGGAACGTTCGACGCTCCGGCGATCAAGCGATGAAGGCCAAGATGCCGTCGAAAACGATTCTGGCGCTTGCGCTTTCCGGCATCTGTGTCGCAGGGTGCGCGACCCGGCCGTCCGATTCGGAGACCGAGCGCACGGTGGCCGAGATGATCAAGACCTCGTTCAGGACTCGCGGCCAGGCGACGGTCGCTCGCCTGAGCCAGGATGACGCGCAGGCGCTCTGCAGCAAGCACGCCGGAGAATTGCCCAAAGGCGTGAGCGACGGGATCGAAAAGGCGCAACAGGCGACCATCCGCTATCCGAGTTCCGGCAAGCTCATGGGCGACTGGCGCGAGGGGGAGCGAATCGCGCAGAGCGGCGTGGGCAAGCAGTTCACCGACGCCCCGAACCGGCCGGCGGGCGGCAGCTGCTACAACTGCCACCAGCTCTCGAAGCAGGAGCTGTCGTTCGGCACCATCGGTCCGAGCCTCTACCAGTTCGGCAAGCAGCGTGGCGCGAGCGAGGCGATCCAGAAATACACCTACGGCAAGATCTACAATGCCGAGGCGTTCTCGGCCTGCTCCAACATGCCGCGCTTCGGCCACAACGGCGTCCTGACCGAGGAACAGATCACCCACCTCGTTGCGCTGCTGCTCGATCCCGACTCTCCCGTCAACAGGTGACGCTGTCGCGTCGCGAATTCCTGCAGGCGCTCGCCGCGGCGGCCGCGGCGGGTCTTCCGCTCGCTGCGCGTGCGCAGGCAGCCGGCGAAGCGTTCTACGACCTGCCGGTTTTTGGAAACGTATCGCTGCTGCACTTCACCGATTGTCACGCGCAGCTGCTGCCCGTGAGCTTCCGCGAGCCGAGCGTCAATCTCGGCGTAGGCGAAGGCGCAAACCGGCCGCCGCACCTGGTCGGCGAGGCGCTGCTCAAGCACTTCGGCATTTCCCCCGGCACGCGCGAGGCGCATGCGTTCTCCCACCTCGATTTTGCGCGGGCGGCCGGGAAATACGGGAAGCTCGGCGGCTTCGCCCAGCTCGCGACGCTGGTGAAGAAGCTGCGCGCCGGGCGCGTCGCGTCGCTGCTACTGGACGGGGGCGACACCTGGCAGGGATCGGCGACGTCGCTTTGGACGCGAGGGCAGGACATGATCGAGGCGCAGAAGCTCCTCGGCGTCGACATCATGACCGGGCACTGGGAGTTCACCTACGGCGCCGCCCGCGTCATGGAAGTGCTGGAAAAGGATTTCGCGGGGCGGATCGAGTTTCTCGCGCAGAACGTCGAAACCAGCGATTTCGGCGACCCCGTGTTCAAGCCCTACACCCTGCGGAACCTGGGCGGCGTGCCGGTCGCCGTGATCGGGCAGGCGTTCCCCTATACGCCCATCGCCCATCCCCGCCGTTTCGTCCCCGACTGGAAGTTCGGCATCGAGGAGCGGCGCCTGCAGAGGATCGCGGACGAAGTCCGTGCGGGAAATGGAGGAAAAGCGGGCGCGCAGGTCGTGGTGCTGCTCTCGCACAACGGCATGGACGTGGACCTGAAGCTCGCCTCCCGCGTCACCGGCGTCGACGTGATCCTGGGCGGCCACACCCACGACGGCGTGCCGGTCCCGGTCGTCGTGTCGAACGCGAAAGGCAGGACGCTCGTCACCAACGCCGGCTCGCACGGCAAGTTTCTCGCGGTGCTCGATCTCGACGTCAAGGGCGGGCGCATCTCGGACTATCGCTACCGCCTGCTGCCCGTGTTCGCGAACCTGCTGCGCTCGGACCGCGACATGGCAGGACTGATCGAGGCGAAGCGCGCGCCGTACCGGGAGAAGCTCGCCGAGCGACTTGCGGTGAGCGAGACGCTGCTCTACCGCCGCGGGAATTTCAATGGCACGATGGATCAGTTGATCCTCGATGCGCTCATGGAAGTGAAGGGCGCGGAGATCGCCCTCTCGCCCGGATTCCGCTGGGGAGCGACGATTGTGCCCGGCGAGGCGATCACCTACGAGCAGGTCATGAACCAGACCGCGATCACCTATCCCCGCGTCGTCGTGACGCGGATGTCCGGCGAGACGATCAAGGCGAACCTGGAGGACATCTGCGACAACCTGTTCAATCCTGATCCGTACTACCAGCAAGGCGGCGACATGGTGCGGGTCGGCGGAATGAGCTACAGCTGCGACCCGAACGCGCGGCGGGGCGGGCGAATCGCCGACATGCGCCTTGCGGGCAGGCCGATCGAAGCCGGGAAAACCTACAAGGTCGCGAGCTGGGCCCCGGTGGGCGAGGGCGTTCGCGACGAAAACCCGGACGAGCCGATTTGGGATCTGCTCGCCCGGTACCTGCGCGACAGGAAGTCCATAGCGCCGCGCAAACTCAACGTGCCGCGCCTCATCGGCGTGAAAGGCAACCGCGGCCTGGCTTGAATTTCGTCCGAGCGCCCCGATTCTTCCGAAGTAAGTTCGCAGGGTATAATCAACGGCTTGCATTCGGAGGCTCCATGCCGATTTACGAATATCGTTGCTCCTCCTGTGGGTTCCAGAAGGAATACCTGCAGAAGCTCAGCGACCCGGTTCTCACCGACTGTCCGGAGTGCGGCAAGCAGACGTTCTCCAAGATGCTGAGCGCGGCGGGATTCCAGCTGAAGGGCAGCGGCTGGTACGCGACCGATTTCAGGAACAGCGGCGCCAAACCGGCGGCGAAGACCGGCGGCACCGACAAGAGCGACACAAAGACCGACGCGAAAGCCGGCGCGAAGTCCGACACGAAGTCCGATGTGAAGTCCGACACGAAACCCGACAAGAAGTCCGAAAGCAAGTCCGAGTCGAAATCCGAAGCCGTCGGCAGCGGGGCAGGCGTTCGTTCCTAGCGTGGAACGCCGCCGGGCAGAAGGCGGCGCGCGATGAAAAAATACCTCATCACCGGGCTCCTGATCTGGATCCCGCTCGCGATCACAATCTGGGTGCTGGAGCTGATCGTGAGCACGATGGACCAGTCGCTGCTGCTGCTGCCGCCGCAATATCAGCCCCAGGTCCTGTTCGGCCGCCAGATCCCGGGTCTCGGCGCCTTGCTCACCGTGGTCGTGGTGTTCGTCACCGGATTGCTCGCCTCCAACATCCTCGGCCAGCGGCTGCTTCTGTTTTGGGAGTACGTGCTCGGCCGCATCCCGGTCGTGAAGACCATTTACAGCGGCGTCAAACAGGTGAGCGATACGCTGTTTGCGCCCGGCGGACAGGCGTTCAGCAAGGCGCTGCTCGTGCAGTATCCCCGCGAAGGCAGCTGGACGATCGCGTTCCTCACCGGGCGGCCGGGCGGCGATGTCTCCAATCACCTGCACGGAGACTATCTGAGCGTCTACGTCCCGACCACGCCCAACCCCACTTCGGGTTTCTTCCTGATGATACGCAAGGCCGACGCGATCGAGCTCGACATGAGCGTGGACGAGGCGCTCAAGTACGTCATCTCGATGGGCGTGGTGGCGCCGGATCTGCCGGGCGCAAGAAAGCCGTAGCGGCCCGCAGGACTTGAACGCGCACCCCGGCGCGGTAAAATGCTCGCTCTCGCGCTGGGCCGACAACCACAGATTCAAAGGAGGCTTGCATGGCCGCGTCACGCCCTACGCCCACCGCCCCATGCCCTGGTTCTTCGCCGGGATACCGATGCGACGTGCTGGTCGTCGGCGGCGGCCCCGGGGGCTCGACCATCTCGGCGTTCCTCGCGCAAAAGGGCTGGAAGGTGGTGCTGCTCGAAAAGGAACACCATCCGCGCTTTCACATCGGCGAGTCGCTGCTGCCGCTCAATCTGCCCTTGCTCGAGCGCTTGGGTGTGCTCGATCAGGTGGATCAAATCGGGCTGGTCAAGCCCGGCGCCGAATTCAATTACGAAGGCTACCAACCGGCCGTCTACTATTTCGCCAACGCCATGGACAAGTCCTACCCCTCGGCCTACGAGGTACGGCGTTCGGAGTTCGACAACTTGTTGCTTAGAAACAGCGCCGCCAAAGGCACCGAGGTGCGCGAGGGAGTCAAGGTCACCGAAGTCGAATTCCGGCGAGGCTCGACCTCGCTGGTGCACGCCGTCGATGAGCAAGGCGAGGCGCAATGCTGGGAGACGCGCTTCGTGGTGGACGCTTCCGGGCGCGACACCTTCCTCGCCAATCGCTTCAACATAAAGAGCCGCAACCCGGTGCACAGCAGTTCCGCGGTGTTCGGCCATTTTAAGGGCGCGGTGCGCCGCCCCGGGCGCGACGAAGGCAACATCAGCGTCTACTGGTTCGATCACGGCTGGTACTGGATGATCCCGCTGCGCGACGGCGCGATGAGCGTCGGCGCAGTGTGCTGGACTTACTACATGAAGTCCCGCAAGGTCAGCGTCGATCAGTTCCTGCTCGACACCATCGCGCTGTGCCCGATGATGGCCCAGCGCCTCAAGGACGCGAAGCTTATGGCGCCCGCTCTTGCGACCGGAAATTTCTCATATCGCGCAACGCGCATGACCGGCGACGGCTATATCATGGTCGGGGATGCGTATGCGTTCATCGACCCGGTGTTTTCGAGCGGCGTGTTCCTGGCGATGAACAGCGGCGAGCTCGGCGCCGAGGTCGTCGATGAGGCCTTGCGCAACGGCGACGTCTCGGCGCGCAGCCTGCAGCGCTACGAAAGGACCGTGAAGCACGGCCTCAAGACCTTCTCCTGGTTCATCTATCGCATCACCACGCCCGCGCTGCGCAAGATGTTCATGTCGCCGCGCCCGGCGTTCCGGCTGGAACAAGCGATCCTGTCGCTGCTTGCGGCAGACATCTTCGGCAAAACGCCGATCCGGGGTCCTCTGCTGGTCTTCAAGGTCATTTACTACGTCACCTCGATCTTCAATTGGCGCGAGAGCCTGACGGCCTGGCTGAAGCGCAAACGCGCCTGGCGCACGAAGCTCGATTTTGTCTGGAAGAGCGGTAACTGAAACGGGAGTTTCCTCGATGCATCGCTGGGCTCCTCGGCATGCGCTCGGGGTTCTGTTGCTGCTGTCCTACCCCTTTCTCACGCACGCCGCGGTCACGACGGGGCTCGCCTATTTGGCGTGGACAGCGTGGCTGTGCGTCGCCGCGCTGGTGGTCCTGTCGTTTCCGGGACAGTGGGGCTTGGCGGGTTTCGCGCTGCTTGCAGCGGCGCCGCTCGTCGCCGATCCGGACGCGTTGCTGAAGTTCCCGCCGATCATCATCAATCTCGCTCTGGCCGTCTGGTTCGGAAAGACGCTCGCGCCGGGTGAGGAGCCGATGATCGGCTGGTTCGCCCGCCTCGCGCGCGGAACGGAGCTTCCGCCCGAGCTCGCGCGCTATACGCGGCGTTCGACAGCCATGTGGACGGCGTTTTTCGTGAGCATGGCCGCGGCGGCCGCTGCGCTGGCGGTGCTGGCGACGCCTCAAACCTGGTCGCTGTTTGCGAACGGGATCGATTATCTTCTGGTGGGCGTACTGTTCGTCGGCGAGTACGTTTTCCGGCGCATGCGCTATCGGCACCATTCGCACCGCTCCCTCGCCGACGTGGTTCGAACCGTGGCCCGCTCGGGTAGACTCGCGCCGCGCCGGACCGCGCGTAAATGAACGCGAAAACACCCTGGCTCGACTATCGGGAAAGAGGCAGCCGCGGCGCGACCCGGTTCATGAAGTGGCTCGCTTTGCGCTGTGGTCGACGCGTCGCGCGCTTGCTCCTGGTTCCGATTTGCGGCTATTTCCTCGCTTTCTCGCCGCGTGCGCGGACCACCTCGCGCCAGTACCTCGCGCTCGCCCTCGGCCGGGCGCCGCGCTTCACCGATCTCTGGAGGCATTACTTCACCTTCGCGACGACGGTCCTCGATCGCGTGTATTTCATCGCCGGGCAATTCGAGCGCTTCGACATCGAGGTCAAAGGCGTCGATCTCCTGCGCCGGACGCTGGCGAGGGGTCGAGGCTGCCTTTTGCTCGGCGCACACCTGGGAAGCTTCGAGCTGATGCGCACGCTGGCGCCCGAACACGAGCTTCCGGTGAACGTGGTGATGTATGAAGACAACGCCGCGAACATTACCGGCGTGCTGAACCCTCTGCTCGATCCGGCGCTCCGCACGCGCATCATCGTGCCCGGCGAAGTCGACACCATGTTGCGCATCAGCGAGTGCCTCGCACGCGGGGAGCTGGTCGGACTGCTTGGCGACCGCTGCGCCGGCTCGGAAAAGGCCGTGATGTGCCGGTTTTTCGGCCGCGAGGCCGCTTTTCCGCAGGGGCCCCTTCTGCTCGCGCACAGCCTGCGGGTGCCGGTCATGCTGCTCGCCGGGCTTTATGAAGGCGGGAGGCGCTACGTCATTTACGTGGAGCCGTTCTGTGACGAGCCCGCGGGGGACCGCGCCGGGCGGGCGGCGTGGATCGGCGAATGGGCTCAGCGCTATGCCGAGCGCCTGGAGCATTTCTGCCGCACGGCGCCCTACAACTGGTTCAATTTCTATGATTTCTGGAGCAGGTCTCCGCGCTAGCCTCTTGCGCGCGGCCTCCGTGCTGCTCCTTGCCTCGCTTCCGGTCGCGGCGCAGGAGGAGCCCTGGGACTTCGCGCGACTGATGGCGCAGCTCGCGCAGGTGCAGGCGAGCCGGGCCCGGTATTCCGAGGTCAGGCGCGTCGCGGTGCTGCAGAAGCCCTTGCAGCTTTCCGGGACCCTGCTCTATGCGCGTCCTGCACGGATCGAGAAGCGCCAGATCCTGCCGTTCAGGGAAGTGATACGCGTGGACGGCGACCGACTGACCGTCGAGCGTGAGGGCAAGACCCGCGAAGTCAGTCTGCAAAACGCGCCCCTCATCGCGGGGCTGGTCGAGAGCCTGCGCGCAACGCTCGCGGGCGACGCCACGGAGCTCGAGCGGCTCTATTCCGTCAGGGTGCGAGGCACCAGACAGCGCTGGACGCTCGAGCTCACCCCGAGGGAGGTCGAGATCGCGGGCGTCGTGAAAAGCATACTCGTCGCCGGCTCGGATTCGCGCGTCGCCCGCCTCGAAATCCTGGAGCCGAGCGGAGACGGTTCGGTGATGACCATCCACGAAGAATCCCCGTGAGGCTCTCGGGTCGCGCCGCGCTCCTCGCCTGGCTCGCGATCGTCGCGGCGAGCGCCTGGTGGACGGCGCGCCACGTGGTCTTCACCGCCGATCTGACCGCTTTCCTCCCCGCCGCCAGCGGCCGCCTGGAGCGGCTCCTCGTCGAGCAGCTGCGCTCAGGCGTAGCCTCCCGCACCATGCTGATCGCGATCGAAGGCGGCGCGCCACCCGAGCTCGCGCGCTTCTCCCGCGAGCTTGCGCGCGCGCTCGCAGCCGACCGGCGCTTCGACTATGTCATAAACGGAGCCGCGGAATTCACCCAAGGCGCGCGCGAGCTGGGATTGCGGTATCGCTACCTGCTGAGCACGACCTCGAGCGCCGAGCGCTTCAGCGAGCAATCGCTCGCCCGCGCGCTGCGCGAGAACCTCGAGCGGCTCGCGACGCTCGAAGGAGCGGCATTCAAAGCGACGCTTGCACGCGATCCGACGGGCGAACTGCGCAGCCTCGTCGAGGCCGCGGTTCAGGGGGCGCCGGCCTCGCGGCACGGCGTGTGGTTTTCCGGCGACGGCGCTCGCGCGCTGCTGCTCGCGCAGACCGCGGCCTCGGGGATGGATGCCGCGCGACAGCAGGAGGCGGCCGATGCCTTGGCCGGCGCGTTTCAAAGTACCGGAGCGGGTCGCGAGTATCGCGTGCTGGTCAGCGGGCCGGGCGTGTTCGCCGCGCGCACGCGCGCGGCGGTCGAGCACGACTCGCGCTGGCTCACGGGCCTCGCGGGCGCGCTGGTCCTCCTGATACTGGTCCTCGTATACCGCTCGCCCGGCCCCGTCGCGCTCTCCGCGCTGCCGGTGCTGACGGGCCTCGTCGTGGGCGTCGCGGCGGTGGGCGTCCTGTTCGGCACGGTGCACGGGATCACGCTCGCCTTCGGGGCGACGTTGATCGGCGAGGCGGTCGATTACCCGTCCTACGTCTTCACGCAGCGCAAGCCCGGCGAATCGGTCGTCGAGGTCCTCGCCCGGGTCTGGCCGACCTTGCGCCTCGCCGTGCTCACCACGGTGTTCGGCTCGCTCGCGCTGCTGCTCTCGAGCCTGCAGGGCCTCTCCCAGCTCGGCGTGCTCTCGATGATCGGCGTGCTCGCGGCTGGGCTCGTCACGCGCTGGGTCCTGCCCGCCCTCGCACCGGGCCGGGGAGCGCCGCCGCCGCGCAGGCTGCCCTTCAGCCTGGTCCGCGCGGGGCTCGCGATGCGGCGCGCGGCGTGGATCGCCTGGGTGGTGCTTGCGGCGGCGCTCGCTTTCGTCGTCGCGCGCCACGATCGGATCTGGGACAACGATCTCGGACACCTGAGCCCGCTTCCCGACTCGGCGCGCGAGCTGCACCGGCAGCTGAGCGCCGATCTGCGCGCGCCGGACGTGGGTTATCTTCTGATCGTGACGGCCGCGAGCCGCGAGGCGGCGCTCGAGAAAAGCGAGCAGACGGCGCTCGCTCTGCAGAGCTGGGTAGGCGAGGGCGTGCTGGAAGGCTTCGACCTCGCGGCGCGCTATCTGCCAAGCGCGAAGACGCAGGCCCTTCGCCGCGCCGCGCTGCCCGAAGCGCGCGACCTGCACCGCTCGCTCGAGCGCGCGCTGCGAGGCTTGCCGTATCGCGCCGACGCGTTCACGCCCTTCGAGCGCGACGTGGAAGCGGCGCGGCTCGGGCCCTTGCTCACGATCGAGGGCCTGCGCGGCACCGGGCTCGACCTCAAGGTGCAGTCGCTGCTCGCAACGCGCGACGGCGAATGGCACGCGCTCATCCCGCTGCGCGGCGTGCGCGACCCGGCGCGGTTGCGCTCACTCGCCGAGCGGCTGCCAGAGGGCGCAGGTGCGAGCTTTCTCGGCCTCAAGGCCGAATCGGATCGACTGATCGGCGGCTACCGCTCCCAGACACTCGTGCTCGCCGGCCTGGGTGCGCTCGCGATCGCCGTATTGCTCTGCTTCGGACTTCGCAGCCTGCGGGCCGCCCTGCAGGTCATGCTCCCCGTGTATGCGGCGATTGCGATGACGGTCGCCTGCCTCGCGCTGCTCGGGATCGGCTTATCGCTCTTCCACCTGGTTTCGCTTCTGCTCGTGCTCGGGATCGGCCTCAACTACTCGCTGTTTTTCAATCAAGCGCAACCCGGAACCGACAGCGAGCAGGGCACCTCGCTCGCCTTGTCGGTGTGTTTTCTCACCACATTCGCCGCGTTTGGGTGCCTTGCGACATCGCGCATCCCGATTCTGTCGGCGATCGGGCTCACGGTGACCTTGGGCTGCGCGCTGTCGCTTCTCAACTCGATGATTCTCGGCGGCGCGGCGGCGCGGGAACGCGAAGCGCGGTAGAGCGGGGCAATTCCCTCGAGTCGGTTTGCTATACTCCGCCCCCCATGCGCACCCACTATTGCGGCAAGCTGAGCGCCGCCCTCCTGGGGCAAACCGTGACGCTCGCCGGCTGGGCGCATCGCCGCCGCGACCACGGCGGGGTGATCTTCATCGACCTGCGCGACCGCGAGGGCCTCGCGCAAATCGTCTCGGATCCCGACCGCAAGGCGACTTTCGCGACAGCGGAAAAGATCCGCAACGAATTCGTTCTGAAGGTGACCGGCCTCGTGCGCCGGCGTCCTGAAGGCACCGTCAATCCGAGCATCGCCTCGGGCGAGGTCGAAGTGCTCGCGCACGATATCGAGATCCTCAACCCATCGCTTACGCCGCCTTTCCAGCTCGACGACGAGCATCTCTCGGAGACCGTGCGCCTCACGCACCGCGTCATCGATCTGCGCCGCGAGACGATGCAGAAGAACCTGATGCTGCGCTATCGCACGGCGATGGCGGTGCGCAGGTTTCTCGACGAGCGCGGCTTCGTCGACATCGAGACGCCGATGCTCACGCGCTCGACGCCGGAGGGCGCGCGCGACTACCTCGTGCCTTCGCGCGTGAACCCCGGTGAGTTCTTCGCGCTGCCGCAGTCGCCGCAGTTGTTCAAGCAGCTCCTCATGATCGCGGGATTCGACCGTTACTACCAGATCACCAAGTGCTTCCGCGACGAGGACCTGCGCGCCGACCGCCAGCCCGAGTTCACCCAGATCGACTGCGAGACCTCGTTTCTCGAGGAAACCGAGATCCGCGCGATTTTCGAGAGCATGATACGGAGCGTATTCAAGGAAGTCCTCGGCGTCGCGCTCCCCGACCCGTTCCCGGTGATGAGCTACGCCGACGCGACGCGCGATTACGGGTCGGACAAGCCCGACCTGCGCGTGCCCCTGAAGCTCACCGAGCTGACCGAGCTGATGAAGTCGGTGGAGTTCAAGGTGTTCTCCGGGCCGGCGAACACGCCGTCGCACCGTGTGGCCGGACTCTTGATTCCCAAGGGAGGCGATCTCACGCGCGGCGAGATCGATGCTTACACCGAGTTCGTCGGTATCTACGGCGCGAAGGGGCTGGCCTGGATCAAGTTCAACGACATCGCCAAAGGGCGGGAAGGCATGCAGTCTCCGATCGTGAAGAATCTTTCGGACGCTGCGCTGCGCGCGATCGTCGATCGCTCCGGCGCGAAAAACGGCGACCTGATGTTCTTCGGCGCCGGGAAGATCAAGATCGTGAACGACGCGCTCGGCG